>NZ_VRUW01000006.1:0-113512 GCF_008039475.1 Methylobacterium sp. WL12
GCCGGATGCGGGCCGGACGGGGGTGGCGGGGCGGGTGGCTGCGGTCTCGGTCCGGGCCGGCGTCGCCGGCCGCGGGGCGGCGGTCGTCGGCGCGGGTTGTGCGGGGGCGGCCGTCACGGTCGCCTTGGTTGGCGCCGTCGCGGCGGGCGCGGGCTGCGCCGGGGCGGTGCGGGCGGCAGGCGCCGAACGCGCGCCCGCTTCCGCCGTCCGCCGCTGCTCGTTCGCCTGCGGCTGGACCACGTCGACCGCGCGGTTGGAGCGGGCGACGAGGGCCGAGAGCTCGTTCAGCGCCTTGATCTGGTCCGAGACCACCCGGCGCATCTCGCCGGCGGCGTCCTGGGTCTCCTGCGGCAATTCCAGCACGCCGCGGGCGAGGTCGGCGCGGGTGGCGTCGAGCTCGGTCCGGATCGCCCCGGCCATCTCGCGCATGCCGGCGACCGACTCGCCGAAGCGGGCCTGCGCCTCCGCGAAGACGGTGCGCATCTCGGCCGAGGCGGCGGCGATGGCGACGCGGACGGCCTCGGTGGTCTTCTCGCCCTCCGTGCCGGCATCGGTCCGCAGGCCTTCGAAGGCCCCGGCGACGCGGGTGCCGGCGGCCTCGGCCGACTGGGTCAGGCTCTCGCCGACGGCGCGCGCCCGCTCCTCGGCGGCGCGTAGTGCGCGCTCGATGCCCTCGGCGAAGGCCGCGGTCCGGCTCTCCAGCGCGACCGAGCGCTCCTGCAGGCCGGCCAGAGCCGTCTCGACCGCTTCCCCGCGGCCCGACAGGCTGGCGGCGAGCCGGTTCTCGACGCCTTCGAGCGAGCCGGCCGCGCGGCCGAGTTCGGAGACGTGGGTGCGCGACTGCTCGGCGAGCGCACGGCTGCGCCCGTCGAGGGCTTCGGCGAGGTTCGTGGCCTCGCGCACGGCACCCTCGGCGACGCCGCGCAGGGCCTCGACCTGAGCCGAGACGCCTTCGCTCGCCGTCCCGGTCTGCGTCGCCACGTCCTGCAGCGCCGACTGGATCTGGTGGACGCGCTCGGCGAGCTCGCCCTCGACCGCGCCGAGGTTGGCGTTGGCGCCGACCAGCAGATCCTTGAGCGCGGCGTTCGCCCCCTCGATCCGGGCGACCACGCCGCCGAGGTCGCGCCGCAGGCGCTCGTTGACCTCCGACAGGCCGGCGATGGAGCGGGCGGCCCCGTTCTCGACCGCGGCGCGCAACGCCTCGGCGGATTCCCGCGACTGGGCGGTGAGCGCCTCGGTGCGCTCGCGCAGCGCCTCGATCAGCGGCTGCCCGGTCTCGGCCAACGCCCGCTCGATCGCTGTGCCGCGCTCGGCCAGGGCGCCGGAGAGCTGCAGCACCGGCCCGTCGATGACCGCGCGCAGGCGCTCGATATGGCCCTTCATCGTGTCCGTGACCGAGCGGCCGGTGCCGTCGACGCGCTCGACCAGGGCTTCGCCGCCCTCCTCGATGCCGCGCACGATCGTCTCGGCGCTCTGCGCCAGGCGGCGCGCCAGGGCTTCGCCACGCGCGTCGACCAGGCTGCCGAGCGCGACGGCGCGGCGCTCGAAGCCTGCGGACAGGGCCTCGGTCCGCTCGTCGAGCAGGGCCGCCATCGCGGCGTTGCGTTCGTCGAGGGTGGTGCCCAGCATCGCGCTGTGGCCGTCGGTGAGCGCCGCGTGGTCGCGGGCGCGCTGGTCGAGGGCCGCCACCAGGGAAGCCATGCGCTCCTCGACGAGGCCGGCGAAGGCGTCGTGGCGGTCGTCGAACGCCGTGGCGATCGCATCGCCGCGCGAGGCCACCAGGGTGGCGAAGGTCTTCATCCGGCTGTCGATGCGCTGGGTGAAGGCCTCGCTGCGGCCGTCGACGCTCACGGTCAGGGCCGTGCCCTGCGCCTCGACGGTCTTGGCGAAGGCCTCGGTCCGGGTCTGCAGCAGGTCGGCGAGGTCGGCCATGCGGGCGTCGAACGCCGCGGTGATCGCCCGGGTGCGGGCCTCGACGTCGCCGCCGAGCGCCGTGGTGCGGTTCTCCAACAGGTGCTCGATCGTGCCGGTCGCCTCGTCGAGCAGGGCGCGCAGGCCCTCCATGCGAGCCGCGACCGTGCGGGAGAAATGCTCGGCGCGATCTTCGACGGCGTTGCCGAGGGCGTGGCCGCTCTCGTCGAACAGGGTGCGCAGGGTCTGCGTACGGGTATCCACGGTCTCGGCGAGCTGCCGGCCACGGCTCTCGACCATCCCGTCGAGGGCTTCGTGGGCCTCGGAGAAGGCGTCGCGCAGGGCGGCCGTGCGGTCGTCCAGCGTCTGGGTGAGCTGTTGCTGGCGCGCCTCGACGAGCTGCACCAAAGCGGCCGGCGCCTCGTCCAACACCGCGCGCAGGGCGACGACGCCGGCGTCGACGGTGGTGGCGAGCTGCCTGCCGCGGTTCTCGACCAGCCCGTCGAGGGCCGCGTGGGCCTCCGAGAAGACGTCGCGCAGGGCGGCCGTGCGGTCGTCCAGCGTCTGCGTGAGCTGTTGCTGGCGCGCCTCGACGAGCTGCACCAGCGCAGCCGGCGCTTCGTCGAACACCGCGCGCAGGGCTGCGACGCGGGCGTCGACGGCGGTGGCGAGGTCGTCGCCGCGGCCTTCGACCACGGCGTCGAGGGCGGTGTGCGCCTGCTCGAACAGGGCGCGCAGCATTTGTGCCCGCGCGTCCACCGTCTTGGCGAACTGCGTGCCCCGGCCGTCGACGAGGTTCGCCAGCGCATCCAGGCGCTCGTCGAACAGGCTGCCCATCGCCTGGGTGCGGTCGTCCAGCGTGGTGGTGGCGTGGCCGAGCGTCGCCGCGATGGTCTCGACCAGCTCGCGGCCGCGGTTGTCGAGGGCGTCGTGGAGCGGTCCCATGCGGCCGTCGAGGCTCGACGACAGGGTGGTGGCGTGCTCATCGAGCAGGACGCGGATCTGGTTGGTGCGGGCGTCGAGCAGGTCGTGGACGGTGCGCACGCCCTCGTCGAGCAGGCCGCTGATGTCCGAGGTGCGGGACGCCAGCGTGCGCCCGAGTCGGCCCTCGCCGTCGCCGAGCATGCGCTCCGCGTCCGCGATGGTCTGCTGGAGCTTCGCCAGCACGCTCTCGCCGCGCTGATCGATGACCTCGCCGAGCGAGGTGCCGCCGCGGTCGAACAGGCGGGCCAGCTCGGTGATGCGACCGCCGATGGCGCCGAACACCATGCGGCCCTTCTCGTCGAGCTCGCTCGACATCGCGGCGGTGCGCTCGTCGATGAGGTGGCCGAGCAGGTCCGAGCGCTCGGCGAAGGCGCGCCGCACCGCTTCGGTCTGGGTGGCCAGCGCCGCGTCGGCGCTGGTGGCGCGCTCCTCGATCAGCGCGACGAGTTCCTGGACACGCCCGGCGAGGGCGGCGTCGATGCCGCCGGTCCGCTCCTCGATGGCGCGGGTGAGGTCGGCGACGCGCGCGGCCATCGCGGCGTCGATCCCGCTGGTGCGGCTCTCGATGGTCGCGACGAGGTCGCGGGTGCGGCCGCCGAGTTCTTCGTCGATCGCGCGGGTGCGACTTTCGATCAGGCGGATCGCCTCGAAGGCCTGGGCACCGAAGCGCTCGTCGACCAGGCGGCTGCGCTCCTCCAGCGCCGCGCCGATCGCTTCCAGGCGGCCGAGCACGCCGGTGTCGAAGCGTCCGGCCCCCTCGTCGAGGCGGCGCGCCATCTCCTCGCTGCGCTCGGCGAGGGCGTCGCTGAGGGCGGCGGCACGGGACGCGATGTCCTGGCCCAGGCCCGCGGCACGGCCGTCCAGCGCCTCGACGAGGTCGCGGCTGCCCTCGGCCATGATCCGCGCCATTTCGCCGGTGCGGCCGATCAGGGCCTCGTTCAGCGCCGTCGCGCGGGTGCCGAGATGGCCGTCGATGTGGCTCACGAGGTTGGCGAAGGTCTCGCCGATCTCGGCCGAACGCTTGGCGGAGCGGTCTTCCAAGGCGCCGAGATGCGTCTCGACCGCGTCCCGCGCGTCGCGGGTGCGCTCGACGATGGTCTCGGCGAAGGCCTGGCCCCGGACGGAGATGAGCCGGTCCATCTCGGCGAGGCTGCCGCCCATGGTCTCGCCCAGCGTGGAGGTGTCGCGGGAGATCTTGTCGGCGAGGATGTCGCCGCGGGCGATGATTTCGTGGAGGGCGGCGAGGCGGTTGCCGATCGTCTCGTCGATCGCCTTCACCCGCACGTCGGCGGTCTCGCCGAAGCTGGCGCCGCTCTGGTGCAGGGCGTCGGCGACGCGCGCGCCCTGGGTCGCCACGGCGAGCACGATGTCGCGCCCGGTTCCGGCGATCCGCGCCTGGGTCTCCTCGGCATGGCTGGCGAGCAGGTCGGTGACGCCGCGGCCGTGTTCGCCGAAGGCCGCCTCGATCGTGCGCATCCGGGCCGACAGCTCCTCGGCGACCTGCTCAGCCGCGCGGGCGATGGCGCCGGTGGTCTCGTTCGAACGGGTCGAGAACTCGGCGTTGAGCGTGCCCATCGCAGTGCGCAGGGCTTCGATCGCCGCCTCGGCGCGTCCGCCGAGCAGGCCGCCGGCCTCCTCGGAGGCGGCGTCGATCCGGCCGAGCAGGCCGTTCATGTGGGTCTCGACGGCCCCCGTCACCTCGCCCGAGGTGGCGCGCAGGGCGTCCATCGCGGCGGAGACGCGGGCGGCCATCTCTGCGGTCTGGGCGGCGGTTGCCCCGTGCGCGGTCGAGGCGGCGAGAGTGATCGCCTCCGCGGCTTCGGCGCTGCGGGCAGCGAGGTCGGCGGCGGTGTCGGCGAGGCGCCGCTCGAAGATCTGCACGGCCTCGACGGTGCGGGCTTCCAACTCGCCGGTCGCGCCGGCGGCGGAGCGACGCATCGCCTGCGCCGCCTCGGCTCCGGTGGCGCCGATCGAGACCGTGGTCTCCTCGGCCGAGCGGCGGAAGCTGTCGACGGCCTCGGCGGTGCGCGCCACGATCTCGGCCGACAGGGTCGCGATGGTCTCGCGCAGGGAGCCCGTCGCACCCGAGGCGCCGTGGGCGAAGGTGTCGCCGAGGCTGGCGAAGGCGGCCTCCAGGCTTGAGGCCGCCTCCTGCGAGCGCAAAGCCACGAGGCTGCCGGCGCGCTCGCCGGCCGCATCGAGGCGGGTCTCGAGGGCGCCGCCGTGGAGGGTGATGGTCTCGTGCAGGCGCCCGGCGATCGCCTCGATGCGGTCGGCGACGACACCGCCGCCGGCGGTGACGGTCTCCGCGATGCGCTCGGCGGTGCCGACGAGGTCGTCGCGAACGGTCGTCGCGCGGGTGGTGAAGGTCTCGATCACTCCGGCGGCGGCGAGCGCGAGCCCGGCCTGGGCGTCGCGGCCGCGGGCCTCGATCGACGCGGCGACGCCGTCGCCGGCGGTCTCGATCTCGGTGCGGAGGGCTGCGCCGCGTCCGGCGATGTCGTCGGACAGGGCGGTGCCGGTCGCCGCGAAATGCGCGCGCAGGGCGTCGCCGGTCTCGGCGAAGCGGGCGGTGATCTCGCCGCCGGTCTGGGTGAAGCGCTCGGCCAACGCGTCGCCGCGGCTGAGGAAGGTGGTCTCCAGGCTTCCCGCCGAGCGCTCGAAGCTTTCGCGCACGGTGGCGCCCTGGCGGTCGAGGGCGTCGATCACGCCGGCGCCGGTCTCGGCGAGCGAACGCGCGACCTGGCTGGCGTTCTCGGCCAGCCGCTCGGTGAGCGCGCCGCCGGTGCTCTCGAACACGCGGGTCACGTCGGCCGCCCGGGTCTCGAACGAACGGGTCAGCGTCTCGCCGACCTCGGCGATCGAGCCGCGCACGCCCTCGCTGGTGGCGGCGAGCCGCGCGATCAGCTCGTCGCCGCGCCCCGACATCACGCCGACCACGCGGTCGCCCGCCTCGCCCAGCGACGCCGTGATCGCGTCGCCGCGCGCGTCCAGCGCCCCGGTGACGCGCTCGCCGGCTCCGGTCATCGCCGTGACGATGCGCTCGGCCGCGCCCTCCAGCTCCTGCGTCAGGCTCTGGTGCGAGCCGGTGATCGCGCCGCGCACGCGCTCGGCGTTGGCGACGATGCTTTCGCGCTGCGCGACCAGCTCGTCGACGAGCGAGCGGATCCGGATCTCGTTGTCGGAGTAGGCCCGCTCCAGGGTCGCGATCTCGCCGCGCACCAGGGTCTCGAGCTCGCCGGCCCGGGCGAGCGCCCGCTCGACGCCGTCGCCGACGGCGGCGACTTCGCGGCGCACGGTCTGCGACATCGTCAGCACGGCGTCGGTGGAGAAGCTTTCGGGCTCGGCCAGGCGGATCGCGACCTCGCCGACGGCGCGCGCCACGAGGCGCATCTCCTGCGCGCGCACGGCCAGCATGCCGGTGATCAGGAACAGCACCACCGGCCCGACGAGCGCGGCCGCGCCGACGGTCGCCTGCAGCGCGGTGAGGCCCGTGAGGAACCCGCGCAGGTCGCCGCCGGACTGGTTCCAGGCGAGCAGCGCGAGGCCGTTCACCCAGACGAAGGCCGCGAGCGCGGCGAGGATATAGGGGGTGCGGGCCGGGCGGACCCGGAGCGTCTGCTGCAGGATGCCGATGTTGCGGCGGTCGTCGTTGGCCACGAGGGAGCGGTCGGGCGGCAGCAGGCCGCCCTCGCGGTGGGCGCGCTCGCGGCCGGGCGGCGGCACGTCGGAGGCGAGCGGCGGATCGAGGTCGAGGCGGGGCGGGCTCAGGCGGCCGGCCTGCTCCTGCAGCGGGTCGCCGTCGCCGACGTCGGGCAGGCGCGGCTCCGCGCGGGCCTCGGCCTCGGGCGTCAGGACCTCGAGGTTCAGCGCCTGCTCGATCGCAGAGAGCGCCGCCTCGGCCGGGTCCTTCAGCTTCTTCTCGGTGGCCATGCAACGCCTCGTTACGCGATCCCGCGACCGCCGGCGAAAGCCGGAGGCGGAGACACAACTACCCGTTTACCAAGTCAATTTAGACCCCGTCGCCCCCTCGGGATACCCGACCGGCGCGTCGGCGCCGGAAATCCTTAACGGAATGGTTACCAAGGCGGGGCGGCCCATGCGGACGGGCCGCCAACCCATGATGCCGCAAGGACGATCCGGTGGCGACCGCTTTGCCGCCTGCCCTGTGGACAGCAGGGACGCGGGCAAACCAGACAGGCAAGCGCGAAAGGCAAGAGGGATCGGTAGAAGGGGAGGTACAGGTCGATGGGCAGGTAATAGGGCATGGGGATGGGCAGGTAGAAGGCGTCGAGCATGGAGACCATCGATCGCGCGCATCTCGCCGCGCAGACCTTCGGCGACGCCGACCTCGCGGCCGAGCTTCTCGGCCTGTTCGCCGACCAGTGCCGGCGCATCCTGCCGCGCTTGGCCGACCCCGCGCTGCCGGCCCAGGACCGCGCCGACCTCGCCCACACCCTCAAGGGCTCCGCGGCCTCCGTCGGCGCCAGCCACGTCCGCGACCTCAGCTCGGCTGCCGAGACGGCGTTGCGCGGGGGCGGCGACGGTGCCGCGGCGGTGGCCGACCTGGAACCGGTCGTCGCCGCATGCCTCGCCGAGATCGGTTGAGCGGCCGACCTCTGCGGCAAAAGCGGTCGCGCGCGTGCGGTGCGGGAACACCCTGCAGGTTTTCGCGTAGGCCGCAGCAACAAACCGCCCGCGTGGGCTTGCGCCGGCGTGCCCGGACGTCGCCGTGCTTGCAATCCGCGTCATGCCCCGTAAGCAGGCTCGGCGCTCGCCGGACACCTGCCCGCCCGACACTTGCCCGCCCGATCCACGAGCCCGGAGTCACGGATGCCCAAGATCACCTACGTCGATCATGCCGGAACGGCGAGGACCGTCGAGGGCAGCGTCGGCGCCACCGTCATGGAGACGGCGCTGCGCAACAACGTGCCGGGGATCGATGCGGAGTGCGGCGGCGCCTGCGCCTGCGCCACCTGCCACGTCTACGTGGCCGACGACTGGGCCGCGGCGGTGGGTCCGGCCGAGGACATGGAGCAGGACATGCTCGACTTCGCCTCGGACGTGAAGGCGACCTCGCGGCTCTCCTGCCAGATCCGCATCAAGCCTGAGTTCGACGGCCTCACGGTGACGACGCCGGCCCGCCAGGGATAGAGCGTTTTCCGTCATCCCTGGATCACGGAAAACGCTCCATCTCATTGCGGGGTCGCATTGTCTTCACGCGAGCCGGAAACCACCTCGCTTGAAAATGCTCTCGGCGGTCTGGGCGGTCATCGCAGCAGCGCCCGCATCGCGCCGTCGAGGCCTTCAAGGGTCAACGGGAACATGCGGTTGGAGAACAGCCGCCGCATCATCCCGATCGACTGCGTGTAGCCCCATTGCGGCGTCGGCACCGGATTGAGCCACACCGCCTTCGGGAAATGCGCGAGCACCCGCTCGACCCAGGCCGCGCCGGGCTCCTCGTTCCAGTGCTCCACCGAGCCGCCGGGCGCCGCGATCTCGTAGGGGCTCATCGAGGCGTCGCCGACGAACACCACGCGGTAGTCCGACGGATAGGTTCGGATCACGTCGAGGAGCGGCGTCGCCTCGTCGTGGCGGCGGCGGTTCTCGGTCCATACCGCCTCGTAGGGGCAGTTGTGGAAGTAGAAGTGCGCAAAATGCTTGAATTCCGAGCGCGCCGCCGAGAATAGCTCCTCGACCTGCTCCACGTGCCAATCCATCGAGCCTCCGACGTCGAGGAAGAGCAGAACCTTTACTGCATTACGCCGTTCCGGCCGCAGGCGCACGTCGATGTAGCCTTGGCGCGCGCTCTCGCGGATCGTGCCGTCGAGGTCGAGTTCCTCGGCCGCGCCTGTGCGCGCGAAGCGGCGGAGGCGCCGCAGCGCCAGCCGCATGGTGCGGGTGCCGAGCTCGACGGTGTCGTCGAGGTCCTTGAATTCGCGCTTGTCCCAGACCTTCACCGCGCGGAAGTTGCGGTTGCCGTCCTGGCCGATGCGGATGCCTTCCGGGTTGTAGCCGTAGGCGCCGAAGGGCGAGGTGCCGCCAGTGCCGATCCACTTCGAGCCGCCCTGGTGGCGCTCCTTCTGCTCGGCAAGGCGCTGCTTCAGGGTCTCGAACAGCTTGTCCCAGCCGAGCGCCTTCATTTCCGCCTTCTCGGCGTCGGTGAGGTACTTCTCGGCGAGCTTGCGCAGCCATTCCTCGGGGATGGCGGTCGGCGCCACCGCCTCGCCGACGGTTTCGAGCCCCTTGAACACCGAGCCGAACACCCGGTCGAACCGATCGAGGTGGGCCTCGTCCTTCACCAGGGCGGTACGGGCGAGGAAGTAGAACTCCTCCACCCGCTTGTCGGCGAGGTCGCGCTCGAGCGCGCCGAGGAGGATCAGGTACTCGCGCAGCGAGACGGGGACGCGCGCCTCGCGCAGAGCGGTGAAGAACTGAAGCAGCATGGGCCGATAACGCGCCGCAGGCGCAGTCGGGTCAAGCGCCGGCGGAGGATGCCGGTCGGCACGATTTGGACCGAGAGGCCCGGATTCCTGGGCACAAGTCCGCATTCCTGTTGATATCTGGTCGAGTCAGACTCGCACGGTCACTGAAACAGTCATGGGAATCGACCATCTCGGATGCATCGAGTCCAGCCGGGCGTGACAAGAGTCCACATGTCCGGAATCGGGAGGTCTGCGATGGCAGTCATCCTACGCAACATGTCCGAATTCAAGCGGTTTCTCGGGAAGCCGGGCGCGATGATTCAAGTCGTGCGCAACACCTTCATGGATCGCCAACCGGAGGCGGCCCGCGCCGCCTATCGCGACAAGGGCATGTACTTGCCGCGCACCGTCCAGGCGATCTCGCGCAAGGCGGCGGTGTTCGCCCTGAAGGGTCATCCGGGAACGGTCTGGCTGTACTGGGACAAGGGCGCCCGCGGCTGGCGCTTCAACGGCGACACGGTGACGGTTCCCCTCGCGATGGGGTTGGGACCGCCCGACGAGATCGTCTACCGCTGCAGCTTCGCGGACGGGTTCGAGCCGGCTCGCGCGGTGAAGACGCGGAAGGCCGAGGCCCGCGACTGGCACGGCGAGGCGATGCCGAACCTGATCTGATCTCCGGCCCTGATCTGATCCCTTGCCGCGATCCCGGAGGGCTCAGGCCCGCCGCACGACGGTCGCGGGCTCGTCCTTCGGCGAGGCCTCCCGCGGCCCTTCCTGCGCCTTGCCGACGGTGCGCCGCGCCCGGAACACCGGCCGCGTGTCGGTCTCCTTGCGCTTGAGCATGGCGCGGTACTCGTCGCGGCGCTCGTGGATCGACGCGATGACGAGACCCATCGGCACGCCGACGTCGACCAGCACCGCCTCCGAGAGCTGCAGTGAGGCCTCGATCGTCTCCGGCACCGCGTCGTCGACGCCGAGCTCGTAGAGCGCGGTGGCGTGCGTCGCGTCGCGGGCTCGGGCGACGATGGTCAGGTCCGCCCGCTCGGCGCGGGCGGCCACCACCACAGCCTCGACGGCGTGCGGGTTGTCGAGGGTCACCACCAGCGCCCGCGCGGTGGCGATGTCGCACCGGCGGAGCAATTCGGTGTTGGAGGAATCGCCGAAGTAGACCGGCTTGCCGAGCCGGCGTTGCTCGGCGACGCGGGCCGCGTCCGCATCGAGGGCGAGGTAGGGGATCTTGTGGCGGGCGAGCATCTCGCCGACCTGCCGCCCGACCCGGCCGTAGCCGGCGACGATGACCCGGTCCTGCTGCTTGTCCGGCGGCGGGTCGGCCCGCACCCGGCCATGCTGATGCTTCGAGGCCCGCTTGCCGATCCGCCGGCCCAGGGTGGCGAGCCCCGGGATCATGATCATGGTCACCGTGGTGACGATCAACGCCGCCCCGCCCACCGGCTCCGGCACGAGGCCGGTGGCCATCGCCCCGCCGATCAGCACGAAGGCGAACTCGCCGCCCGGCCCGAGCAGCATCGCGGTCTCGAACGCGACCGCGCGGGAGAGTTTGAGGGCGGGTGCCGCCATCACCACGACGGCGGCCTTGATGAACAGCAGCGCGAAGGCGAGCCCGAGGATCGCGCCGGGGGCCGCCAGCAGCTGCGCCGGATCGAGGTTCATCCCCACCGAGACGAAGAACACCCCGAGCAGGAGCCCTTTGAACGGATCGATGGTGGCCTCGATCGCCCGGCGGTACTCGGTCTCGGCCAGCAGAAGCCCGGCCACGAAGGCGCCGAGCGTCATCGACAGGCCGGACGCCGCCGCCGTCAGCGCCGTGGCGACGATGACGAGGAGGCAGGCCGCCATGAATAGCTCGGCCGACTTGGTGCGCGCCACCAGGTGGAACAGCGGCCGGAGGGCGAGCCGCCCGGCCACCACGATCACCACCAGGGCGATGGCGGCCTGCGCAAGCGCCAGGGCGAGCGCGCCGCCCATGTCCGCGCCGTCGCTGCGGCCCGAGACCGCGATCGCGAACAGGACCGGCGCGACGGCTAGGTCCTGGAACAGCAGGACGGCGAAGCTCGCGCGCCCAGCCGGCGTGTTGAGCCGCCGCTGCTCGGCCAGCACCGGCAGCACCACGGCGGTGGAGGAGAGCGCCAGCGCGATGCCGACGATCACCGCGCCGGCCAGCGGCACCTTCAGCCCGAACAGGATCGAGCCGATGATCAAGGCCGAGCAGATCACCTGGATCGAGCCGAGGCCGAAGACCAGGCGCCGCAGGGTGCGCAGCCGCTCCCAGGACAGCTCGACCCCGATCATGAACATCAGGAAGATGACGCCGAACTCGGCCAGGTGCGCGATCTCGGTGCGGTTGCCGATCGTGAACAGCGAGACCCAGTGGAACTGGTCCGAGAACCGGCCGAGCCCGAACGGCCCGAGCAGCGCGCCCGCGCCGATGAAGCCGAGCACCGGGCTGATGCGCAGGCGATGGAACAGCGGCACCACCACGCCCGCGGTGACGAGGAACAGGATCGCTTCCTTGTAGGAGCCGGCATGGACGTCGGGCATCGGCGGTCGGTTCGAACCTCTTGACGACGTGACTGGGCGGGGCTGGCGCGATCATGCGAGGTGGGCGCTCCCCGAGCAACCGGGAATCGCCGTCGCGGCGCGATTGGGCGGGCGTGCGCCGGGCGCCGGCCTCGGAAAGTGAGGCATTTGCGCCACCTCCCGAACGGTAGCGGTGGACGGCCGCCATGCGGCCCAAATTCGGCACAATGCCCGCTTAGCGAAAGCAGTTAACGAACGGTTACGCTCAACCGCGCGTCGCGTACGATCCGACCTTAGAGAGCCCCATGCGAAAGATGCCCCCGAGCCGGGAGGTCCAGCGCGAGCGCCGCGCCTGGGCCGTCGAGTCCGACAGGTGGACGCACGAGCGTCACATCGAGAAGGGCTACCGCATCAAGTGGGGCTACGTCGCGATCGCCTACCTCGTCGAGTTCATGGTGATCGGCGCCTCGCTCTGGGGTGCGTGGTTGTTCGCCTCCGTCTACAGCGACGGCGACGACCACGCCTTCTACTTCATGCTGCTGGCGCCGCTGGTCTACGCAGCGGTGGAGCTGTGCCGCGTGCCGCTCGGCATCCTGGCGCGCACCCAGCGCTCGTACTTCATCCGCGCGCTCGCCATCGTCGGCATCATCTTCGCCGCAGGCGTGACCACGAAGTCGGTTTCCCAACTCGGCGAGATGATGTTCCATCCCCGCCTGATGGAGGCCTCGAAGACCAAGACCGCGCTGAAGGACGCGCAGGCCGACCGCAGCACCATCGACAACCGCATCTCTGCCGCCGACGCCCGCGTCGCGCAGTACACGACCGAGCTCGACCAGATCGAGAAGCGCGCCGCCGACAACGCGGCCCAGCTCTCGGCCCTGCCGGCCCAGCGTTGCGAGAAGGTGTTCGGCACCAACAGCCGCGGCGTGCGCTACCAGAACCTGAAATGCGTCACCGACCCGCGCACCGCGACGCTTTCGGCCGGCGTCGCCAAGGCCTCGGCCGACCGCGGCGTGCTGACCAAGGACCTCGAGGAGGCGCGCAAGGCGCGCGCCCAGCTCGACCGCGGCGCCGCCGAGCGCAAGGTCGCCGACGCCGAGCAGGCCTACCGCAACGCCGTGAACCGCTCGCAGCTCCACTCCTTCACGGCGATGGTCTACGGCGTCGACCCGATCGACGTGTCGGAGCAGCAGGTGCACGCCTTCCTGCGCATCTTCGTGTTCCTGCCGGCGCTCTGCGCCGCCTTCGCCTCGACGATCCTGGCGCTGTGCGCGGTCTCGGTGCGCAAGACCTTCATGGACGAGGACGACCTCGGCGCCGCCGTGAACCTGGAGGCGACGCCCTACATGCTGGAATCGATCACAGAGGCGCTGAAGCAGAACCTCGAGCCGGTCCTGCCACGGCCGAACCGCGAGGCGGCGACGGGGGCGGTGATTCCGATCAACCGTCCGGCCGCGGGCGCCGCGCCTGGGTTAAACGCCGCCAACCAGCCGGGTAGCCAGCCGATCCTGCCGGCCGCCAGCGCGGGAGCGGGCGCATGAGCTACGTCGCGCAAGGCTCGCCCGAGAACATCGCCCTCGCGCAGCAGGTCAACGGCCGGCTGCGCGCGGAGTCCCGCATCGTCTTCGCTCGCGCCTTCCTGTTCCGGGCGGCGGGCGCCGGGGTCTTCGTCGCGCTCGCCGGCATCGGTGTCGGCGCGGCGGCCTACGGCTGGGCCACGATGAACCAGTTCGACACCGCCGCCGAGAAGATCGCCGCCGCGATGCAGGCGGCGCTCTCCGACGTCACCCTGAAGACCAAGGGCGAGGTGACGCTGACGGACAACGTGCTCAAGCTCGAAGGCGCCCTGCCGAAGGCCGCCGCCGCGCCGACCCCGACGAAGGCGCAGCTCGGCGCCGACGCGGCGCCGGCTTCGAAGGCGATCGTCAACACCACCTTCACGGTCTTCAAGCAGGTGCCCTATCTCGACGGGCAGATCGTGACCGGCTGGAACTTCAAGGACAGCGCCGACCAGCCCTATCAGCAGTACTGCTACTTCTCCCGCCGTTCCAACGAATCGAAGGGCCAGGTCGAAATCAAGATCGACCTGGCCATGGACGGTAAAACCCTGCCTCAGCCGCAAAAATCAGACGTGAATCTTGCGATTCTCGCCTCGAACTGCGTGTGGCACGACGGAAAGTCCCTCTAACCGGCAAAGACGCGGCTTGCGCGCACGGAAAATCGGTTCAGCGGAAACGGTTCCCTAACCGCTCTCGGGCGAGGATGCGTCTGCACGAGCGTGCGTGCAGACGTAATCCGAGTACCGCCGATGGACGACCTTCTGCGCGAGTTCCTGACCGAGAGCGGCGAGCATCTCGACACGGTCGACACCGAACTCGTTCGCTTCGAGCAGGATCCGAACAACGAAACGATCCTGCGGAACATCTTCCGTCTCGTCCACACCATCAAGGGTACCTGCGGCTTCCTCGGCCTGCCGCGGCTCGAAGCGCTGGCGCATGCCGCCGAGACCCTGATGGGCCGGTTCCGCGACGGCCTCGCGGTGACGAGCCCGGCCGTCAGCCTGATCCTGGCGACCCTCGACCGCCTCAAGCTGATCCTCGCCGACCTCGAAGCCACCGGGACGGAACCCGTGGGCGCCGACACCGACCTGATCGAGGCGCTGGAGCGGATGTCGCTCGGCACGCCCGAGGTCGAAGCCGTCCCCGAGGTCAAGGCGCCCGAGCCGAAGCTGCCCGAGATCGTGGTGCGGGAATGCAAGCCCGGCGAGGTCTCCCTCGACGACCTCGAAGCCGCCTTCCTCGCGGCGCCCGGCCCCGACGACGCGCCCGCGGCCTGGATGCCCGAGCCCGAGCCCGCTCCGGTGGCGGCCCCCGTCGCGGCGGCGCCCGTGGTCCTGGCCCCCGTGGCGCCGGCTCCGGTCGCCCAGGCGCAGGAAGCTCCGGCACCGGCTGTGAAGGCCCCGGCGTCGAGCGATGCGCCGGCGGAAGCCCCCGAGGGGGGCATGGCCAAGATGCAGACCATCCGGGTCAACGTCGACACCCTCGAACACCTGATGACGATGGTGTCCGAACTGGTGCTGACCCGCAACCAGCTCCTCGAGATCGCCCGCAAGCACGAGGATTCGAGCTACAAGGTCCCGCTGCAGCGGCTTTCCCACGTCACGGCCGAGCTGCAGGAGGGCGTCATGAAGACGCGCATGCAGCCGATCGGCAACGCCTGGCAGAAGCTGCCGCGGGTGGTGCGCGACCTGTCGAGCGAACTCGGCAAGCAGATCGACCTCGTGATGCTCGGCGCCGAGACCGAGCTCGACCGGCAGGTGCTGGAGGTCATCAAGGACCCGCTCACCCACATGGTCCGGAATTCGGCCGACCACGGTCTCGAATCCACCATGCAGCGGATCGCGGCCGGCAAGCCGGCCCGCGGCTCGATCCGCCTCTCGGCCTATCACGAGGGCGGCACGATCACGATCGAGATCGCCGACGACGGCAAAGGCCTCGACCTCGTGGCCATCCGCAAGAAGGCGGTGGAGCGCGGGATCGCGACCCAGGTCGACGTCGAGCGGATGACCGACGCCCAGGTCGCCAAGTTCATCTTCGACGCCGGGTTCTCCACCGCGGCGGCCGTCACCTCGGTCTCCGGCCGCGGCGTCGGCATGGACGTGGTCAAGACCAACATCGAGACCATCGGCGGCGTCATCGACATCGCCACGCAGAAGGGGGTCGGCACCACCTTCACCATCAAGATCCCGCTGACGCTCGCCATCGTCGCCGCCCTGATCGTCCGGGCTGGCGAGAGCCGGTTCGCGGTGCCGCAGCTCGCGGTGCTCGAGCTGGTGCGGGTCGACGCCACCGCGCCGCAGCGGATCGAGCGCATCAACGACGCGCCGGTGCTGCGCCTGCGCGAGCGTCTGCTACCGATCGTGACCCTGAAGGGCCTGCTCGGCCAGGACGACACCGGCACCGAGACCGGATTCGTCGTGGTGGCCCAAGTCGGACGCCAGCGCTTCGGCATCCTTGTCGACGAGGTCTTCCACACGGAGGAGATCGTCGTGAAGCCGATGTCGACGAAGCTTCGCCACATCCCGCTCTTTGCCGGCAACACCATCCTCGGCGACGGCGCCGTCGTGCTGATCGTCGACCCGAACGGCATCGCGCGCCAGGTCAGCCAGGGCGCGCAGGGCGGCGGCCCGATCGAGGCCGAGTCGGAGTCGGGCGAGCTCGGCGACCCGAAGACGACGCTCCTCGTGTTCAAGGGCGGCGCCGGCAGCTTCAAGGCGGTCCCGCTCTCGCTCGTCACACGCCTAGAGGAGATCGACGCCGCCAAGGTCGAGTGGCTCGGCGGGCGTCCGCTGATCCAGTACCGTGGCCGGCTGATGCCGCTTGTGCCGGCCGACGAGGCCATCGCGATCCGCACCGAGGGCACGCAGGCGCTGGTGGTGTTCTCCGACGGTGACCGCGCGATGGGCCTCGTCGTCGACGAGATCGTCGACATCGTCGAAGAGCGCCTCGACATCGAGATCGCCGCCGAGCGCTCCGACCTGATTGGGTCGGCGGTGCTGCGGGGCCGCGCCACCGACATCATCAACATCGCCCACTTCCTGCCGCTGGCCTACGACGACTGGGCGCGCGGCACGAAGGCGGCGTCGGTGAAGACGACGACGCTGCTGCTCGTGGATGACTCGGCCTTCTTCCGCGACATGCTCAGCCCCGTGCTGAAGGCCGCCGGCTACCGCGTCGTCACGGCGCCGGGTGCCGAGGAGGCTCTGGCGATGCTCCAGGCCGATCCCCGGATCGGCGTGGTGGTGACCGACCTGGAGATGCCCGGCCGCAACGGCTTCGACCTCGTCGGCGCGATGCGCGGCGGCGACGCGCGGACCGCCGGCCTTCCGGTGATCGGCCTCACCGGGACGATCGGCGCGGAGGCGGTCGAGCGGGCGCGCACGCTGGCGATCAGCGACCTCGTGGCGAAGTTCGATCGCAGCGGCCTTGTCGCGGCGCTCGCCGAGCTCGATGCCCCCCCGGCCGTCGCGGCCCACGCCCGCGCCGCCTGAAGTCCCGACATCCCTCCGGTGCCGCGCCGACCTCGGCGCGAACCGACCCACCTGGTTTGACCGCGCCGCTGCGCCGGGGAGACACCACCATGCAGGCTGCCAACAGCAACGCCACGGAGGCCGGGGCGACCCAGGACTTCGTCACCGTCTTCGTCGGCGACACGATGTTCGGGCTCGCCATCGACCGGGTGCACGACGTGTTCATCCCGGCCGGCGTCACCCCCGTGCCCCTGAGCCCGCCCGAGATCGTCGGGCTGCTGAACCTGCGCGGGCGCGTCGTCACCGCGATCTGCCTGCGTCGGCGGCTCGGGCTTCCGGCGGCCGAGGGCTCGGCGCGGATGGCGATCGGCCTGGAGCAGGGCGGCGAGACCTTCGCCCTCGTGGTCGACGGCGTCGGCGAGGTGCTGAAGCTCGGCACCGAGACCCACGAGCCGGTGCCGATCAACCTGGACGCCCGCTGGCGCGACCTCGCGCTCGGCGTGCATCGCCTCGACGGGCGGTTGCTCGTCATCCTCGACGTGAACGCCCTGCTGGTCTTCGCATCCGACCGGGCCGGCGCGACCGCCGCGTGACGTCGCCGACTGCAACCCACCAAGAGGGTAAGACGCCGTGACCAACGACCCCGCCGAAACCCGCACCTGCCTCGTCGTCGACGATTCCGCCGTGATCCGGAAGGTGGCGCGGCGGATCATCGAGACGCTCGGCTTCGCCGTCACCGAAGCCGAGGACGGCAGCGACGCCCTGCTGCGCTGCGCCGAGGCGATGCCCGACGTGATCCTGCTCGACTGGAACATGCCCAACGTGGACGGCTACGCCTTCCTCCAGGCGCTGCGCCAGCGGCCGGGCGGCACCGGCCCGAAGATCCTGTTCTGCACCACCGAGAACGACGTCGGCGCCATCGCCCGGGCCCTGCGGGCGGGCGCCGACGAGTACATCATGAAGCCGTTCGACCGCGACATCCTCACGGCCAAGCTCGAACAGGTCGGCGTGGTCCAAGCCGACGCCGCCTGACGCCGTCTTCCAAGGCGCGCACGCCGGCTCGTCCGAGGCGGCGGTACCGCGATCGTTTCCAACCCATCATTGTCATTGGGATGTCGAACCCATGTTGGCCGTCAACCCAAGCCTCGCGCCCAAGCCGCGGCCGACCCTGCCGGTGCCGATCAAGGTGCTGATCGCCGACGATTCGGCGGTGGTGCGCGGCCTCGTCGCGCGCTGGATCGGCGAGGCCGGCTTCACCGTCGTCGGCACCGCCTCGAACGGGCGCATCGCCGTCGAGATGATGACGCGGCACGACCCCGACGTGGTGCTGCTCGACATCGACATGCCGGAGCTCGACGGCACCGAGGCGCTGCCGCGCATGCTCGCGGCGAGCCCGACCGTGCAGGTCGTGATGATGTCGACCCTCACGACGCGCAACGCCGACATCTCGCTCAAGTGCCTCGCCCTCGGCGCGGTCGACTACCTCGCCAAGCCCGAGAGCAACCGCGGGGTCACCACCTCCGACGCGTTCCGCGCCGAGCTGGTGGAGCGCGTGCGCCTGTTCGGCGCCGCCCGCGCCCGCCGCCGTGGGCCCGCACCGGCCCCGATCGCGCCCGGCACGCCGACATCGCCGTCTCTCTCGTCGGCGCCCCCGGCGACCGCACCGCGGCCGTCCGCCCCGATCGTGCTGCGTCCGAAGGCCCGCGCGGTGACCCCCAGGGTCTTCCTCGTCGGCGCCTCGACCGGCGGCCCGCGGGCGGTGGGCGAGATGCTGGAGAAGATCGGCGCGGCGACGCTTCGCCGGGTGCCGATCCTGATCGTCCAGCACATGCCGCCGATCTTCACCGCCGTGTTCGCCGAGCATCTCGCCACCCGCACCGGCCTCACCGCCGCCGAAGGCAAGTCCGACGAGCGCCTGGAGCCCGGCCGGATCTACGTCGCCCCGGGCGGGCGCCACATGGGGTTGACCGGAGGGCCGGGCCGAGAGCCGGTGATCCGCCTCGACGACGGGCCGCTGGTGAACTTCTGCCGCCCGGCCGTGGACGTCCTGTTCAAGGACGCCGCCACGCTGTTCGGGCCCGCGACCCTGTCCGTCGTGCTCACCGGCATGGGTTCGGACGGCACCCACGGCGCCCGCGCGCTGGTCGAGGCCGGCGGCGCCGTGCTCGCCCAGGACGAGGCGACGAGCACCGTCTGGGGCATGCCCGGGAGCGTCGCCAAGGCGGGACTCGCCCAGGCCGTGCTTCCGCTTCCCGAGATCGGCCTCGCGCTTCGCGCCTTGCTCACGGGACAGGGCGCATGACCGAGCTCGAATTCGACTACCTGCGCGCCTACCTCAAGCAGCGCTCCGGCCTCGCGCTCACCCCGGAGAAGCGCTACCTCGTCGAGAGCCGGCTTACGCCCGTCTGCCGGCGCTTCGGCCTCGCGACGCTGCGCGACCTCGTCGGCACCCTGAAGGTCGCCCGCGACAAGGCGATCGAAAAGGCGGTCGTCGAGGCGATGACCACCAACGAGACCTTCTTCTTCCGCGACCGCACGCCGTTCGACCTCTTCCGCGACGTGCTGCTGCCGCAGGCCATGGCGCGCCGCGCCGGACAGCGCCGGCTGCGCATCTGGTGCGCGGCGGCCTCGACCGGGCAGGAGCCGTACTCGCTGGCGATCCTGCTGCAGGAGGCCGGCGTCAAGCTCGCCGGCTGGCAGGTCGAGATCGTCGCCACCGACCTCTCGACCGAGGTGATCGAGAAGGGCAAGCTCGGCCTCTACAGCCACTTCGAGGTGCAGCGCGGCCTGCCGGTGCAGTGGCTGCTGAAGTACTTCACACAGATCGGCGAGCAGTGGCAGATCGCGCCGAGCCTGAGGTCGATGGTCGACTACCGGCCGCTCAACCTGCTCAACGGCTTCGAGGCGCTTGGCACCTTCGACGTGATCTACTGCCGCAACGTGCTGATCTACTTCGACACGCCGACGAAGGCCGACATCCTCGGACGCCTGGCCGACCGGCTCGGGCCCGAAGGCGCGCTCCTCCTCGGCGCCGCCGAGACGGTGATCGGGCTGACCGACCGCTTGAGCCCGAACTCGCAGCACCGCGGGCTCTACGGCGTCGCGGCCCCGGTCGTGCGCGCGGCGAGCCCGGTCGCCCCGCCGGCCCCGCAACTGCGGGTCGCCGCCCGCTGACGGGCTCGTCCGCCGGCATTTGAGCCGGCGGCGACCGCGACGATCGGAGACGCCGGAAACATTTCGAAATCTTAAGGGCAACAACTCCTTAACCGCGGCGTGGGCACTTTGCACACGGACCCGCGGCCGGGCGTTTCCGGCGCCTTCACGGGATTGCCCCCATGAGTTCGATCTCCAGCACCACCGCGTCGCAGCTTCAGCCGGCGCAGCGGCCCGTGCACGCCCACAAGAACCGGGTCGCCTCCGAGATCGACAGCCAGGCCTCGGCCGGCACGATCTCCTCGACCGACGCGACCGCGCTGACCAGCGCCCTCGACTCGATCGACGCGAGCCTCAAGTCCGGTAGCAGTGCAAAAGACGGCGCGTCGGCGGCGTCGGGCGGCACCGCGACCGCCCGCCTCGATCCCTCCGCGATGAAGGACAAGATCGACGGCCTGATCGCCGACCAGGTCACCAGCGGGACGCTGACGAACGACCAGGCCACGACCCTGAAGTCGCTCTTCGCCGAGGGCGACAAGAACGCCGGCGGCGCGGTTGGCGGGGCCGGCGGCCGACCCTCCGGGCCGCTCCCCGGCGCTCCGCCGAGCGGCGATGCGTCGTCGGGCCTGAACCTCGATTTCGCGGCCTCCGACACCACGGGCACCGCGTCGACGAGCGACCTCCTGGCGAGCTTCATCAAGCAGCTTCAGGCGACGCAGACGACCGGCTCCGGCTACGCGTCGAGCGGTTCGGCCAGCGCCCGCAGCAGCGCCTCCGCCCTCGTGGTCGACTTCCGAAGCTGAGCGCACGGCCGCCGTGTTGCGGGATGGGAGGGCGGGACGCCGCCGTTCCCGCCGCGCCTTCGACGGTCGCGCGTGTGCCGGCGCGAGACAGGAACGCCGTCTGCGGGTAGGACGCCGTCTCGGCGCCTAGCGGCAGGAGACATTCGATGACGGCAAGGCCGAAGGTCGCGTTCATTGGCACCGGCGGGACGATCTCGTCGCTGGGCCGCGATTCCCTGGACATCCTCGACTACACCGCGACCGGCAACCGGCTGGAGGCGCAGGCGATCCTCGACGCGGTGCCGGAGGTACGCGCGGTTGCCGAGGTCGTGCCCGTCGCCTTCCGCGCCGTGCCGAGCCCGGCGATCGGCTTCGCCGAATGGCGCGACCTGGTGAAGACCTGCGAGCGGCTGGCGGCCGAGCATCCCGACCTCGCCGGCATCGTCATCGGGCACGGCACCGCCACCCTGGAGGAAACCGCCTACGCGCTGAGCCTGACGCTGACCGTGGACGTGCCGGTGGTGCTCGTCGGCTCGCAGCGGCCGATGAGCGCCCTGTCGAGCGACGCCGGGCTCAACCTCGTCGCGGCGATCCGCACGGCGGCGTCGCCGCACTCCCGCGGGCGCGGCGTGCTCGTCGTCCTCAACGACGAGATCCAGGCGGCCCGCGAGGTGACCAAGACGTCGGTCGCCCGGCTGCAGACCTTCCGCACGCCGGATTTCGGCGTGCTCGGCCATGTCGACGGGGCGTCGGTGCAGTACTACCGGCGCTCCGAACGCAGCCACGCTCCGGGCACGCCCTTCGACGTCGGCGCGCTCGACGCCCTGCCGCGGGTCGACGTGTCCTACGGCTACGCCGACGCCGACGGCACGGCGGTGCGCGCCTTCCGCGCCGCCGGCGCGCAGGGGATCGTCTCGGCGGGCCTGGCACCCGGCATGACGCCGCCGCGGGAGGCCGACGCCCTCGAAGAGGCGGCGGCGGCCGGAATCGTCGTGGTGCAGTCGACGCGCGCGGGCAGCGGCGTCGTCCCGCTCACCACCCGCCTGCGGGAGCGCGGCATCCTCAGCGCCGACAACCTGACGCCGCAGAAGGCCCGCATCCTGCTCGCCCTGGCGTTGACGGTGACGCGCGAGCCTTCGGAGATCGCGCGGATCTTCGCGACCTACTGATCCGCCGTGGGAGCACGATGCCGGTTCGCTCGGCCGGTGCGCTCGGCAGGGGTCCGCCATCGACAAGGATCGATGGGAGGCGCAAGACGGTGCCATGGCAATGGCGGCATCATCCATCGTCTCCCTCTCGGGACCGGAACGTGAGCGCATCGCCGCGGATCTGGCCGAGATCGCCTGCGCCGCCGGCGAGATCCTGCTCGGGCACCACGGCCACGACTGCCCGCACGTGCTGAAGGTGGACGGCTCGCCATCGAGCCATGCCGACCTCGAGGCCGAGCAGCTGATCCTGGCCAACCTCCTGGAGCGGTTCCCGGCGATCCCGGTCGTGGCCGAGGAGACCTGCCACGACGTGCCGCCCGCCGACCGGTTCTTCCTCGTCGACCCCCTCGACGGCACCCGCGACTTCCTCGCCGGCAGCCCGGAATTCGCGGTGTGCATCGCCCTGATCGAGGGCAACCGGCCGGTCGCCGCCGCGCTCGCCGCGCCGGGCGTCGGCCGCGTCTGGCAGGCGGGCGTCGTCGCGCACGAAGCGCCGATCGAGGCGGGTCGGCCCGGCTCCATCCGCGCCGTCCACACCCGCCCGGAGCCGAAGGACGGGCTCACGGCCCTGGGCAGCCGCCGCCACGGCGACATCGAGACCGAAGCCTGCCTCGACGCCCTCGGCGTCACGGAACGGCGGCCGGCCGGCTCGGCCCTCAAGTTCGCGCTGATCGCCTCGGGCGAGGCCGACCTCTACGTCCGCTGCGGCCCGACCATGGAATGGGACACGGCGGCCGGCGACCACATCCTCACCGCGGCCGGCGGCCGGGTCGTGACCCCGACCGGGCGGCCGATCATCTACGGCCGGCACGCGATGGCCTACCGCAACGGCCCCTTCGCGGCGCTCGGCGACCCCGCGCTCGCCGCCCGCGTCGCGCTGCCCGACCGGGGGCCGATCCTGCGGCCGCGAGAGAGCGCAGGCGTGCCCGAGCTCACTCCCGTGCTCCGTCCGTGAGCCCCTGCAGGGTGGGCCAGGACGCCTCGGCCTTCGCCGCGAGGCCGGGGTCCGCCACCACCCGGTCGCGGTGTTCGGCGTTTCGGAACAGGTAGAGGCGCTCGTCCACCAGAGCGAAGACGAGCGGGTCCGCGTCGACCAGCCGCCCGTCGAGGATGCCGACGAGGTCGTAGCCGCCGAGCCGCGGCGTGTAGACCGTCGGGTCGCGCAGGAACACGGCCCGGTTGGCGGCGCTGGCGAAGCGCCAGCTCCAACCCGCGCCCGAGACCTCGAACGTCGCCAGGCCCGGCTGCGGCCCCTCCGGCAGAAAGTAGCTCACCGGGTCGAACCCCGCGAGCCCGAGATAGCCGGACGCCGGCGTCTGGCCGCGTGCGGGCCCGGCGAGACCCGCCAGGACGAGGCCGGCGCAGTCACGTCGCGTTAACCACATCGTGTCCACTTGGTCCCCAGTTCTTGAGCCCGACGTTTTCTTGAGCCCGACGTTCGCAACCGGTTTCGCGGCCTCATCGATCGTCGTGCGGAGCGGCGCAAGGCCTGCCGCTTGTCCGGGGGGCGAACGCAGGGCTTCGTCCAGGCGCGCGACCGCGTCCCGTGAAGGCGCCGCCCCGAGCGGATCGAGGAGGAACCATGACCGCACCCGATTCTCCCCGCACAAACCATCTCTGCCAAGCCGACGCGAAACGCCATCCGACACCGACCCGCCGCCATGCTCTGGCCGGCCTCGGTTCGGCCGGCCTCGCCGTGCTCGGCTTGCTTCCAGGCGCCGCCCTTGCTCGCGGTGTCGACGACCCTGGCGCGCCCGAGAATTTCCGCCCGGGCGAGATCGTCGATTCGGGGCACAAGTTCTTCGGCAACGTCTCGCGCGGGCTGGCGCTGACCGTTCAGGAGGCGACCAAGCGCTGGGGCGAGCCCAACGGCTACATCCTCGGGCAGGAGGCCTCCGGCGCCATCGTCGGCGGCGTCCGCTACGGCGAGGGTACGCTCTACACCCGCAACGCCGGCCAGCGCCGGATCTACTGGCAGGGCCCGACCCTCGGGTTCGACATCGGCGGCGACGGCGACCGCACCATGATGCTGGTCTACAACCTGCCGGCGGTGAAGGGCATCTACCGCCGCTTCGGCGGCGTCGACGGCTCGGCCTACTTCGTCGGCGGCTTCGGCATGACGGCGGTGACCAACGACGGCATCGTCGTGGTCCCGATCCGCACCGGCGTCGGCGCGCGGCTCGGCATCAACGTCGGCTATCTGAAGTTCACCGGCACGCCGACCTGGAACCCGTTCTGAGGCGTCGCGAATCGCGATTTCGCGCCCGCGTCCAAAACCGGTTAGACTGAGCGCCAACGTTGGTCGGGCATGCCCGGCTCGCGGGCGCGGTGCACGGGTTCAGCTCGGGTTCCGGTGCCCGTTTCGGCGTGTGGTCGCGTCGTCGCACGAGCGGGCAGGGGTCCGCCGCGCGGCGTCGCTCAAGGGAACGAGTTCGCCCGCGTGATCGAAACCGTGATGGTCTTCGCCCTCGGCTTCCTGGTGGCGACCCTGTGCGCGCTGCTGGCGCTGCCGGCCGTGAACGCGCGCGCCGCCCGGCTCGCGCGGCGGCGGACCGAGGCGCAGCTGCCGCTCTCCGTCGAGGAGATCGCGGCGGAGAAGGATTTCCTGCGGGCCGAGTTCGCGGTGGGGCAGCGCCGGATGGAGCGCGCCGTCGAAGCCGCACGCGCCAAGCGCCACGCCGACATGGCGGCCCTCGGCGGCCGAACGCTGGAGGTGGCGGCGCTCGCCCGCGACGTCGCCGCGCGGGACGCCGAGATTGCGGAAGCGCTCGCGCTCCGGAAGCGCCTGGAAGGCGAACTCGAGACCGCGCAGGCCGACGGCTCGGCGGGCCTCGCGACCCTGCTCGCGCTCGAGGAGGCCCACGCCGACCTGCTCGACAGCCTGCTCGCCGCACGGCTCGATCCAGCCACGCCCGAAGCGACGCTCGCCGACCCGGCCGAGAGCGAGCGCAGCGTCCGCGAAAAGCTCGCGGCCGCCGAGGCGGCGCTCGCACGGTCCGAGTCCGATCGCGGCGAGACGGTCGAGCGCGAGAACGCCGACCTGCGCCGGCGCATCACCGAAGTCGCCGACGCGCTGGCGCAGCGCGAGCGCCTGCCGCCGGTAGCGGCCTACGCGATGCACGCATCGTCGCACTGATCGACCGCCGACGCAGCGGATTTCGAGGGGTGCGCTTGCGAAACCCCTCCGTGATGCCTTGTTTCCACCACGCGATGGCATCATCGCACCGCCATCCCGCATTTCGACCCGACAGATGGAACGACGCCCCATGGCCTTGAAGCTCATGCCCCTCGCCCTCGCGCTCGGCTTGGCCGTGTCGTTCTCCGCGCCGGCCTCCGCCGCGCCCGAGACCAAGCGCGGCAACGAGACCCTGAAGAAGTACTGCACCGGCGATTACCTGAACTATTGCGGTAACCTCGCCCCCGAGGATCCGAAGCTCGACGCGTGCTTCGAGAAGAACTGGAAGTCGCTGTCGGAGAACTGCCGCCGCGCCATCGACGCCTACCAGGCGACCACGGGCGGAAAGAAGGGCTGAGCCCGCGCAAGTCGACCGGCGCGCTTCGGATTCGCGCTGTGGCGCGTGGGCGCTCGCCTCGGGGTGCCGCAACGGCTAAGGTGTGATCCTCCCTCGGGAGGACCACACCCAGAAGTGCCCGCCGGACCCTCCGCGATGCCGCCCTCCCGCGTCCTGACGTCAATCCTAGCCGCAGCCCTCGTCGCGCTCGCGCTGGCGGGCTGCGGCCGCCGCGGCGCCCTGGAGCCGCCGGGCGCCTCGGCCACGGTGCCGGCACGGAACACGGCCCAGGGCACGCCCACGACGACGGCCGGACCTCGGACGCTTCCCGTCAGCGCCGGCCTCGGCGGCGGCGCGCCGGAGCCCGATCCGCTCGCGGTCCGCGCCGGCGACGAGCTGCCGCCATCCGCGCTCGCCCCCGCTTCCGGCACCGAGGCGCCGGTGGAGACGAGCCGCGGCGCCAAGCGCGGCTACCGCATCCCGAAGGATCCCTTCATCCTCGATCCGCTGCTCTAGGCCGCCGCCCGCGCGGCGGACCGCACGCACCGTCACCAAACCTTGCTCTCTCGCCTCGGGGCGAGGTTCCCCCGCGGGCGGGATCACGAGCCGAACGGCGGATCTCGACGCTTCCCGGACACGGCCGAACGATGCACCATTTCCAGGATCGCGGCGGACGCCTGCACGCCGAGGACGTCGACCTGACGGCCTTGGCCGAGCGCGTCGGCACGCCGTTCTACTGCTACAGCACCGCCACCCTGGAGCGGCACTACCGCGTGTTCGCCGATGCCTTCGCCGGCGACGACGCGCTGGTGTGCTTCGCGATGAAGGCGAACTCCAACCAGGCCGTGCTGGCGACGCTCGCCCGCCAGGGCGCCGGCATGGACATCGTCTCCGAGGGCGAGCTGCTCCGCGCGCTCCGCGCCGGAGTCGAGGCCCGCAAGATCGTGTTTTCGGGCGTCGGCAAGACGCAGGACGAGATGGCGGCGGCGCTGAAGGCCGGCATCTTCTGCTTCAACGTCGAGAGCGAGCCGGAGCTGCTCGCGCTGTCCGCGGTGGCGACCAGCCTCGGGATCGACGCCCCCGTCTCGATCCGCGTCAACCCGGACATCGACGCCGGCGGCCACGCCAAGATCTCGACGGGCAAGTACGAGAACAAGTTCGGCATCCCGATCACGCGCGCGCCCGCCGTCTACGCCCTGGCCGCGACGCTGCCAGGCCTCGCGATCCACGGCGTCGACATGCATATCGGCAGCCAGATCACCGACTTGGCGCCGTTCGAGAACGCCGCCCGCCTGCTCGCCGGCCTCGCCGGACGGCTGATCGCCGAGGGCCATCCGATCCGCCACATCGATTTCGGCGGCGGCCTCGGCATCCCCTATCGCGACGACAACGCCCCCCCGCCGGACCCGGCGGCCCTGGCCGCGACGATCCGGCCGCATTTCGCGCCCCTCGGTTTGCGCCCGGTCTTCGAGATCGGCCGGATGATCGCGGGCAACGCCGGCATCCTCGTCACCCGCGTGCTGTACGTGAAGGAGAGCGAGGGCCGCACCTTCGTCATCGTCGACGCCGCGATGAACGACCTGATCCGGCCGACGCTGTACGAGGCCTACCACGCGCTCCGGCCGGTCGAGGTGCCGGCCGCCGACGCGCCGCGGGTGACTGCGGATGTGGTCGGCCCGGTCTGCGAGACCGGCGACTACCTCGCCCTGCAGCGCGAGATGCCGCAGGTCGCGCCCGGCGCGCTGATCGCGGTGATGACCGCGGGCGCCTACGGCGCGGTCCAGGCCGGCACCTACAACACCCGCCGCCTCGTGCCCGAGGTGCTGGTCAGCGGCGCGCAGGCCGCGATCGTTCGCCCGCGCCAGACCTACGACGAACTGATCGGCCTCGACCGGATGCCCGACTGGCTCGCTTGAGGGTTCGCCGCCGCCTCAATGCCCCGGCGTCGCCACCGCGCCAGGCTTGTCGTGGGTGCCGAGGCGTTCGACCAGGGTCGCGCTCGCGCGGTTGAGGCCGACGATCTCGACCGCGCGGCCGTGGTGGCGGAACTTCAGCACCACCCGGTCGAGGGCGTTGATCGCGCTGATGTCCCAGAAATGCGCGGCCGTGAGGTCGAGCACGATCCGCTCGGCGTCGTCGCGGAAGTCGAACGCGCCGTGGAAGGCCTCGGCGGTCGCGAAGAACAGCTGACCGGTGACGACGTAGGTTCGGACCGCGCCCTCGCGCCGGCTCGCGACGTCGAACACCCGGGCGACCTTGCGCGCGAAGAACACCCCCGACAGCAGCACCCCGACGAGCACGCCGCGGGCGAGGTCGTGGGTCGCCACCACCACCGCGACGGTGGCGAGCATCACCACGCTCGACGAGCCGGGATGGCGGGTGAGGTCGCGGATCGAGCGCCAGGAGAAGGTCTGGAGCGAGACGAAGATCATCACCGCGACCAGCGCCGCCATCGGGATCTGCCGGACGTAGGCGCCGAGGACGAGGATCAGGAACAGCAGGAAGCAGCCGGCCCACAGGCAGGACAGCCGGCCGCGGGCGCCCGAGGTGACGTTGATCACCGTCTGGCCGATCATCGCGCAGCCGGCCATGCCGCCGAAGAAGCCGGAGACGATGTTGGCGGCGCCCTGGCCGAGGCATTCCCGGCTCTTGTCGCTGCCGGTGTCGGTCATCTCGTCGACGATCGCCGCGGTCATCAGGGATTCGAGCAGGCCGACCATCGCTACCGTGGCGGCGTAGGGCAGGATGATCCGAAGCGTCTCGAGGCTCAGCGGCACCTGCGGCAGCAGGAAGGACGGCAGGCTTGCGGGGAGCGCGCCCATGTCGCCCACCGTCCGCACCGGGAGCGCCAGCGCGATCGCGGCGATGGTCAGCAGGACGATGCAGACGAGGGGGGAGGGCACCACCTTGGTGAGCCGCGGCAGGCCGTAGATGATCGCCAACCCGATCGCCACCATCGCGTAGACGGTCGGCCCGCGCCCGATCAGCTCGGGCATCTGCGCGAGGAAGATCAGGATCGCCAGCGCGTTGACGAACCCGGTGATCACCGAGCGCGAGACGAAGCGCATCAGGTCGCCGAGGCGCAGCAGGCCGGCGCCGATCTGGATCAGGCCGGCGAGGATCGAGGCGGCGAGCAGGTATTGCAGGCCGTGCTCGCGCACGAGGCCGGCCATCACCAGGGCGGTGGCGCCGGTGGCCGCCGAGATCATCGCCGGGCGCCCGCCGACGATGGCGGTGGTGACCGCGATGCAGAACGAGGCGTAGAGCCCGACCTGGGGGTCGACGCCGGCGATCAACGAGAACGCGATCGCCTCGGGGATGAGGGCGAGCGCGACGACGGTGCCGGCGAGCAATTCGCGCGGCACGTGCGGGGCCCATTCGGCCCGCAAGGTCTGGAAGGTCATGCAATATGTCCGGCCCGCGCCAAGCTGGAGGCGGCGTGCGAGCCCAAAAAGAGGAGCGATCTCGAAGGGTGACGGTTCGACGGACCGCGTGCGCCGTCCCGCGGAGGCGGACGGCGTGGCGGCGGGGCGCGCTACGGCGGCGTCGTCGAGGACGGGCGGGCGTCTGTCGGAACCATGCGCCCTGTTAGACAGCCGCGCGCCGCGCGGCAACCCGTCGGCCGCTCAGGCCGACGCCGCGGCCACCGCGCGCAGGTCCGCGACCAGTTCCGCGACGCGTTCGCGCTTCGCGTCCCAGGCGAACATGAACCGGGCTCCGCCGCCGATGAAGGTGTAGAAGCGCCAGCCCCTGGTGCGCAGGCGCTCCATCATCTCCGTCGGCATCGCCAGGAAGACGGCGTTGGCCTCGACCGGAAACATCGGCGCGATCCCGGGCATGTCCGCCACCGCCGCGGCGAAGTCCTGGGCGCAGGCGTTGCCGTGCGCGGCGTTGCGGAGCCAGGCCCCGCTTTCCAGCATCCCGACCCAGGGCGCCGACAGGAAGCGCATCTTGGAGGCGAGCTGCCCCGCCTGCTTGCAGCGGTAGCCGAAATCCTCCGCCAGCGCGGGCTCGAAGAACACCACCGCCTCGCCGGCATGCATGCCGTTCTTGGTGCCGCCGAAGCAGAGCACGTCGACGCCCGCGCGCCACGTCATGTCCGCCGGGCTGCATCCGAGATGCGCGCAGGCGTTGGCGAAGCGCGCCCCGTCCATGTGCAGCGACAGGCCGAGGTCGCGGCAGGTGGCCGAGATCGCCTGCAATTCGGCCAGGGTGTAGACCTGTCCCGTCTCGGTCGGCTGGGTCACCGTCACCACCCGGACCTTCGGGAAGTGGATGTCCTTGCGGTTGGTGGCGAGCGCCCGGATCGCGTCCGGGGTCAGCTTGCCGCTTTCGGTGCGGACCGTGAGCAGCTTCGAGCCGTTGGAGAAGAATTCCGGCGCGCCGCACTCGTCGGTCTCCACGTGGGCGGCGTCGGCGCAGATTACGCTGTGGTAGGAGCGGCAGAGCGAGGCCAGGGCCAGCGCGTTGGCGGCGGTACCGTTGAAGGCGAAGAACACCTCGCACCGGGTCTCGAACAAGGTGCGGAAGGCGTCCGCGGCGCGTGCGGTCCAGGCGTCCTCGCCGTAGGCCGGCGCATGCCCGGCGTTGGCCTCCGCCATCGCCCCCCAGGCCTCCGGGCAGATGCCGGAATAGTTGTCGCTGGCGAATTGCTGCGCGTCGTCGTTCATCGGTCACCCCTGCCGTAGGACGATCGCCGTGTGGCCGCCGCCGTCCGGCAATCCTTGTGTGGTGTCGGCGCGAACACCCTACCAGAGCCGCGACTGAGGCTGCCCGGTCACAGTTCGCGCGGATCGCGTTCGCGTCGCCTATCCGGTTGGAACTCGCCGCCGCTTGGTGTAAGAGCCTGCCCAAGGTGCAGATCTGGTGCCGAATCGAGACGGTCCGAACCGCGTCCCGCCCGGGCGATCCCCGGGTCCGGGGCGCTGTCGGTTTCCCGCTCCGTCGCGGGCGTCTCGCCGCCGACACCAACCGAATGCCACGTTCAAACTGGTTCTAGAGGATCCACTCCGTTGCAGGTACTCGTTCGCGACAACAACGTCGATCAGGCGCTCCGCGTCCTCAAAAAGAAGATGCAGCGCGAAGGCATCTTCCGCGAGATGAAGCAGCGCAAGGCCTATGAGAAGCCTTCGGTGCGCAAGGCGCGCGAGAAGGCCGAGGCCGTCCGTCGCGCCCGCAAGCAGGCCCGCAAGACCGCGATCCGCGAGGGCCTGATCGCCGCCCCGAAGCCGAAGCCCCGTTTCGGCGCCGGCGGCCCCCGTCGTCCCGGCTTCCCGTCGATGACCCCGTCGGCTCCGGCCGGTGGCGCTCCGGCGGCCCCCGCCGCCGAGTAAGTCGGTCCGGGCCGCGAGGCCCGTCGATCGCGATCCTCGAAAAAGCCCGGCCGCGCATGCGGACCGGGCTTTTTTCGTGCGCCGAAGGATGTTCGATCCCGTGAGATCGCGGACGACGCGTTCGGCGCCGTCCGGGTCGATCGAGCGAACGCTCAGGCGGCGCGGGCGGCTTCCGTCGCGTGCTCGGCCTGGACCAGCACGTCGAGGGCGCGCCACGGCTTCTGCATGAACACCGCTTGCGCCGGCATCCGCGCGTCGCCGACGGCATCGTAGCCCGAGGTCACCACCACCCGCACGTCCGGCCAGCGGCGCTCGACGGTGCTGGCGAGCGCGAGCCCGTCCATCGCGCCGGGCAGACGGATGTCGGCGAAGAGCAGCGCGACGGTGACGTCGTCGCGCTCCAGGATCGAGATCGCGGCCTCCGCGCTGTCGCAGGCGATCACCCCGAGGTCCGTCTCCTCCAGCACGGCGGCGGCGAGGTTGCGGACCGCGGCATCGTCCTCGACGACCAGGGCGACGGGACAGGGGGAGGGGGCGCGGTCCATGGGACCTCCTTCGCGAGATGTGAGGATGCGGTGATGCCTGACGGGTGGTGCGGCCTCGTGGCGAGCCGCTGATTCCCGATCCAAGCATGCTGCGCCGTCCGAAGCCGGGTAACAAGAGTCGGATTTCGTCTCATGCGCATGCCTGCCTTGCGACTGGTTTGGCGAGGATCCGTTCGGGACCGCACAAACTCTGTGTATGGTGCGGTGCGTTAGCGAACTGTTCACCATCGACATCTAAATGTTACGGTTCGGCGACGGCGCGGGACCGGGTTTGCCCGACAGGCAGATCCGGTGCGTTTCGCGGCCGTGCGATCAGCGAGAGGTTGGTCCCAAGCATGTGCCGCTTCCTGGCCTATAGCGGCGAGCCGGTTTTTCTCTCGGATCTCGTCTGCGCGCCCACCCACTCGCTCGTGCACCAGTCGCTGCACGCCGAGCAGGGGAAGACCGAGACCAACGGCGACGGCTTCGGCCTCGGCTGGTACGGCGAGCGACCGGAGCCGGGCGTCTATCGCGACATCTTGCCGGCCTGGTCGGACGAGAACCTCGTCAACCTGTGCGGGCAGGTCCGCGCGCGGACCTTCTTCGCCCACGTGCGCGCCTCGACCGGCACGGCGACCGCGCGGACAAACTGCCACCCCTTCGTCAACGGCCGCCACCTGTTCATGCACAACGGGCAGATCGGCGGATACCTGCGGATCAAGCGCCGCCTCGAGGCGCTGATCCCGGACGCCCTCTACGACGGGCGTCGCGGCAGCACCGACTCCGAGGCCCTGTTCCTGCTGGCCCTTGCCAACGGCCTTGCCGAGGACCCGGTCGGCGCCATGGCCAAGACGCTGGCGACCGTGCGCGATCTGATGCGGGGCGCCGGCATCACCGAGCCGCTGCGCTTCACTGCGCTCCTCACCGACGGCGAGGAGATCTTCGCCTATCGCTGGGCCTGCGATGCGCGGCCGCCGAGCCTGTACTACCGCCAGACCGAGACCGGGCTGGTGGTGGTTTCCGAGCCGATCGACGGCGCCAAGGAAGGCTGGCAGGTGGTGCCGAAGGGCGGCACGCTGCGCGCGCGCCGGGGGGGGGCGGTGACGGTGAAGGGTCCCGAGCCGGTCAAGCGCAGCATCACCGCCTGACGCGGACATCCGCTCGCGTTCGTTCCCCGCTCCGCCTTGCCCCCCGGGGCGCCGAGGCCGACATTGCCCCCGTCGCCGGCCCTCGCGGCTGGCCGGGCAGGGAATGCAAGCCGACATGTATCCGGACGTGAAGCTTCACATCGCCGGCGCCTGGGGCGCCGGCTCGGGCGGCGAGACGCTGCCGGTGCTCAACCCCGCCACCGGCGAGACCATCGGGCAGTGCGCGGTCGCCACCCAGGACGACCTCGACCGGGCGCTCGAGGCCGCCGCCCGCGGCTTCGCGCGGTGGCGCCGAGTCTCGGCCTTCGATCGCGCCAAGGTGCTGCGCAAGGCGGCGGACCTGCTGCGCGAGCGCGCCGACGACATCGCCCGCATCATGACGCTCGAGCAGGGCAAGCCGCTCGCCGAGGCCCGCGTCGAGACGATGGCCGCGGCCGACGTCACCGACTGGTTCGCGGAAGAAGGCAAGCGCGCCTACGGCCGGGTGATTCCGCCTCGCGGCGACGGCGTGCTGCAGTTCGTGGTGCGTGAGCCGGTCGGGCCGGTGGCGTGCTTCACGCCCTGGAACTTCCCGATCAACCAAGCGGTGCGCAAGATCGCCGCCGCGCTCTGCACCGGCAACCCGGTGATCCTGAAGGGTCCCGAGGACACGCCGGCGAGCTGCGCCGAGCTGGTGCGCGCGTACCTCGATGCCGGCGTTCCGGGCGATTGCCTCGCGCTGGTCTACGGCGACCCGGCGACGATCTCGTCGTACCTGATCCCGCATCCGGTGATCCGGAAGATCTCGTTCACCGGCTCGACCGTCGTCGGCAAGCAGCTCGCGGCCTTGGCCGGCCAGCACATGAAGCGGGCGACGATGGAGCTCGGCGGCCATGCGCCGGCGATCGTATTCGGCGACGCCGACGTCGAGAAGGCGGTGGCGGTACTCGGCGCCAACAAGTTCCGCAACGCCGGCCAGGTCTGCGTCGCGCCGACCCGGTTCCTCGTCCACGACTCGGTGTTCGACCGCTTCGTCGCGGGCTTCACGGACCTCGCCGCCAACCTCAAGGTCGGCGACGGGCTCGACCCCGACACGAAGATGGGGCCGCTGATCCACGGGCGCCGTCTTGAGGCGATGGAGTCGCTCGTGGCCGACGCCAGCGCCCAGGGCGCGACGCTTCGCACCGGCGGCAAGCGCATCGGCAACCGGGGCAACTTCTTCGAGCCGACGGTGCTCACCGACCTGCCGCTCACCGCCCGGATCATGAACGAGGAGCCGTTCGGCCCGGTCGCCGCGATCCAGCGCTTCAGCGACGACGAGGACGCCTACGTGGAGGCGAACCGCCTGCCCTACGGCCTCGCGGCCTACGCCTACACCCGCTCGTCGGAGCGGGCGACGCGGGTGTCGAACCGGGTGGAGAGCGGCATGGTCTCGATCAACCACCACGGCATCGCGCTCCCCGAGACGCCCTTCGGCGGGGTGAAGGAATCCGGCTACGGCAGCGAGGGCGGCACGGAAGCGCTGGACGGCTACCTCGCGACGAAGTTCGTCACCCAGGCGAACTTCTAAGCCTCGAAGGCAGGTCCACCGCGTCTTCCCTCCCCACCTCTGCGGGGGAGGGAAGACGCGGTGATGCCCTTAATAATGCGGCGGCGGGGGCTCCGCGCCCCCCGTCGCCGCGCGGGCGCCGGCTTCCTCGACGCGCTCGGTCAAGGAGTCCACCTGCCGCCGCAGCCGGTCGATCAGCCGCCACTGCTCGGTGACGGTGCGGTTGAGGTCGTCGATCGTCGCGTCCTGCTCGGTCAGGCGCATCTCAAGATGGTCGATGCGCGCGGACTCGCTCGTCGCCGAATCGGTCATCGCAGCGCCTCCGGCGGATGGTCGGGCCGTTCCGCCAGCGCCGGCCCCAGCGCGATGCGGCCGTCGAAAACAAAGCAGTCGCCGGTCCAGCGGCTCTCGGCCTCCGGAACGGTCTCGAGGTACTTCAGGATGCCGCCCTTGAGCAGGTGGACGCGGGCGAACCCGCGGGCCGCGAGGTAGGCGCCGGCCTTCTCGCAGCGGATGCCGCCGGTGCAGAACAGGGCGAGTTCGGCCGCCGGATCGAGGGTCTCCGCGAAATCGCGAAAGTCGCCGAAGCGCGTCAGCCCGGGATCGACCGCGCCCGCGAACGTGCCGAGCGCCACCTCGAACCGGTTGCGGGTGTCGATCGCCACCACGCCGGGCCGGTCGAGCAGGGCGTTCCACGCCTCCGGCGCGACATAGGTCCCGGCCCACGCGGAGGGATCAGTGGCGCCGCCGTCGAAGGTCACGATCTCGGGCTTGAGCTTCGCCTTCATCCGCGCGAAGGGCGGCGCCTCCGCCGTCGAGAGCTTGCATTCGAGTCGGTCGAGGCGGCCGTCGAACAGGTCGGGTCCGTTCAACGCAGCGAGGAACGCGTCGATCGCCTCGGCCGACCCCGCGACGGTGCCGTTGATGCCTTCGCGAGCCAGCAGCAGCGTTCCGGTGAGGCCGAGGCGCTGGCAGACGCGTTCCAGGGCCGGGGCCAAGGTGGCGGCATCCGGGAGGGCGACGAACTGATACAGGGCGGCGACGGTGTGGGGCATGGCGCGGGTTTAGCAGGCTTCAACTGCGCAGGAAGCTTCCTTTTGAAACCGTCTCCTGCGACGGGTCCGGAATTCAACAGGGTTTCGAGTCAGGCCAACAATCCCGTTAGTAGGAAAGTTTACTTGCAAAATGAACTGTCATATACGATGGTGAGAGATGGCCAAGGAGTATTGATGTGACCAGAAATTGATCTTTAGATCAATATATCGAAAATATTCGTTTAAAAATCGTATTATTACAATTTAAATTTTCGCTATTAAGACATCATATTCAAATAAAAGAACATGATCCTAATCAGCCCCGAACTCCAGCGGGGGACTCAAATGGTGGAAGGTGGGTTGGACGTGATGACAGTCGATCTATCACGGTCGATCAGAAGCCGATCTTTAATAGTCGATATGCTTCGCCGGCAAAAAACCCTGAGAAGTACTGCGATGAGCAATATAAACGAGAAGTTTTCAATGTAAAATGGTAGGGCTAGGAGGTTGTTACGCACAGGCGATGGTGAGGCTAGTGGCTTGCGAGCAAGGAAAACAATTCCGCCCCTAAACTATTGAGGCTATGATGTTGATAGCAACCAGACTGATTACGCTTATTCAGAATTCGAACAAAATTCAAGTCGAGGTCCGTTTATTTGCACCTATAAAAGAAGAGGCTGATTGGATTTGTTGGTACGAAATCGACTGGCCCTCTGCTCGAAGATCTAGTTTTGCTGCAGGATTAGATTCAATGCAAGCTATTTATCTAGCGCAGCAGAAAATTGGAATCGATATATATATGAGTAATCATCACGCTAAAGGTAGTATTTATTGGCAAACACCTAACTCCGGGTATGGTTTTCCCGTTCCAAAAAATGGCCGCGTTTTTCTTGTCGGAGAAGATAAAATATTCGATGGATAAAGTACAAACTTTTGCGGGGGCGCCCGCTCAATGCGCCTCCTCCCAGTTCCCCGCCGCCCGCGCCTCCACCACCAGCGGCACGTGCAGCGTCAACGCAGGCGCGGGCGCCTCTTCCATGATCCGCTTGATCACAGGGATCGCGCGGTCCACCTCGGCTTCGTTGGTCTCGAACACCAGTTCGTCGTGCACCTGCAGCAGCATACGCACGTTCAGGCGTTCGGCGACGAGCGCCGCCTCCATCCGGGTCATCGCCCGGCGGATGATGTCGGCGGCGGTGCCCTGGATCGGGGCGTTGATCGCCTGGCGCTCGACGCTGGCGCGCTCGGACGGGTTGTTGGAGCGGATCTGCGGGTAGTGGCAGACGCGGCCGAACAGCGTCGTCACGTAGCCCTTGTCGCGGCAGATCTTCTTCGTGGTGTCGATGTAGTCGCGGATGCCGGGGAAGCGCTCGAAATACTGCTTGATGAACAGGCTCGCCTCCTCGCGCCCGATGCCGAGGCGGTCGGCCAGCCCGAAGGCCGAGATGCCGTAGATGATGCCGAAGTTGATGGTCTTGGCCCGGCGCCGCAGGTCCGGCGTCATGTCCGAGAGCGGCACGCCGAACATCGCGCTGGCGGTCGCCGCGTGGATGTCGATGCCGTCGGCGAAGGCTTGGCGCAGCTGCGGGATGTCGGCCATGTGGGCGAGCAGGCGCAGCTCGATCTGGCTGTAGTCGGCCGAGATCAGGCGGTTGCCCGGGTCGGCGACGAAGGCGCGGCGGATGCGGCGGCCCTCCTCGGTGCGGATCGGGATGTTCTGCAGGTTCGGGTCCGACGAGGACAGCCGGCCGGTGGTGGTGGCGGCCAGCGAGAACGAGGTGTGCACCCGGTTGGTGTCGCGGTCGGCGTGCTCCTGCAGCGAGTCGGTGTAGGTCGACTTCAGCTTGGCGAGCTGACGGAAATTGAGGATCTTCTTCGGAAGGTCGTGCCCCGCTTGGGCCAACTCCTCCAGCAGCGTCGCCGGCGTCGCCCACTGGCCCGACGGCGTCTTCTTGGCGCCGGGCAGGCCCATCTTGCCGAACAGGATGTCGCCGATCTGCTTCGGCGACGAGACCTGGAAGCGCTCGCCGGCATCCTCCTGGATCTCCTCCTCCAGCCGCGCCAGGATCTGCGAGAAGTCGCCTGACAGCCGCGAGAGCATGTTGCGGTCGACGCGGATGCCGTGCTGCTCCATCCGGGCGATCACCGCGATCAGCGGCCGCTCCAGGGTCTCGTAGACGGAGAGCCGCCGCTCGGCGACGAGGCGCGGCTTCATCATCCGCCACAGGCGCAGCGTCACGTCGGCGTCCTCGGCCGCGTAGGCGGTGGCGCGGTCGAGCGGCACACGGTCGAAGGTGACCTTGGCCTTGCCGGTGCCCGCCACGTCCGAGAAGGTGATCGGCTGGTGGCCGAGATGGCGCTTGGCGAGCTCGTCCATGCCGTGCCCGCCCTTGCCGGCATCCAGCACGTAGGAGATCAGCATGGTGTCGTCGCACGGGGCCACGGTGATGCCGTAGCGCTGGAACACGAGCCAATCGTATTTCAGGTTCTGCGCCACCTTGAGGACGCTCGCGGCCTCGAGCAGCGGCTTCAGCCGGTCGAGCGCGGCCCCGCGGTCGACCTGCGACGGCAGCGGCTCGACGAGGTCGGAGGCCTTCGCCCCGCCGCCGAACAGGTCGTCTGCGTTCGGCGCGGCTTCGACGGCGCGGACGTGGGCGAGCGGGATGTAGGCGGCCCGCCCCGGCGCGACGCAGAGCGAGACGCCGACGAGGTTGGCGTGGTGCGCATCGAGCGAGTCGGTCTCGGTGTCGACCGCGATCACCCCGGCCTCGTGCGCTTCCGCGATCCAGGCATCGAGGTGTTCGAGCGTGAGGATCGTCTCGTAGGCGCTGGTGTCGAACGGCTTGCTCGCCTCCGCCGCGCGCGCCGCGACGAGGGTCGAGGGCGACGGATCGGACGGGCCGCGGGCCTTCGGCGCCGCATCCGGGAGGCCGAATTCCGCGAAGGGATCGACCTCGGCGCCACCCTCTGCGCCCGTCGCGGCGTCGGCGAAGGGTGCGTCGTCGGCCTGGACATGGCCCGGGAGCAGGCGCGGGTCGGGCTTCACTGCCTCCGGGTCGACGTGCAGCATCGCGGCGATGCGCCGGGTCAGCGTGTTGAACTCCATCGCCTTGAGGAAGCCGACGAGCTTTTCCGGGTCGGGCTTGGGCAGGCGCAGGTCGTCGAGCGCCACCGGCACGTCCACGTCCTCGACCAGCGCCACGAGCCGGCGCGAGAGCCGTGCCTGCTCGATGCCGGCCAGCAGCGTCTCCCGGCGCTTGGGCTGCTTGATCTCGCCCGCCCGCTCCAGCAGCTGCTCCAGGCTGCCGTATTCCTTGATCAGGGCGGCTGCGGTCTTCAGGCCGATGCCGGGGACGCCCGGCACGTTGTCGGAGGTGTCGCCGATCAGCGCCAGCGCGTCGCCGATCTGGTTCGGCTGCAGGCCTTCCCACTTGGCGACGATCGCCGCCTCGTCGAGGTTGCGCTCCGGGCGGTGGCCGGGCTTGCCCTTCGAGCCGGATTCGAAGTCGTAGAACCGCACCAGCGGCCCGACGAGCTGCATCAGGTCCTTGTCGGACGAGACGATGATGACGCCCGCGCCCCGCGCCTCGGCCTGCCGGGCGTAGGTGGCGATCAGGTCGTCGGCCTCGTAGCGCTCCATCTCGATCGCGTGCAGGCCGAAGGCGCGCACCGCGTCGCGCATCAGCGGCATCTGCCGCTTCAGGTCGTCCGGCGCGTCGGGGCGGTGGCCCTTGTATTCGGGGAAGAGCTCCTTGCGGAACGAGCCCTCCGACTTGTCGAAGACGATGCCGAGATGCGTCGGGCAGATGCCGGCGGCGCCCTCCTGCACGAACTGCGCGATCTTGGTGCAGAACAGCCGCACGGCGCCGGTCGGCAGCCCGTCGGACGGCCGGAAGTTGAATTTTTCCGGCTGGTTGATCGCCTGGAAGTAGGCCCGGAAGATGAACGACGACCCGTCCACCAGGATCACCTGATCGCCGGGGCCGACAGGTGATGATGTTGGACTGTCGGCGGTCATGGCGCGCGGGTGTCTCGAAGAATGGGAGGGAGATGAATCAGGCCGGCGAAGACCGATCGGCCTTGAGTTCGGCGCGGCAGACCACGGCAATCTCCGTCAGCGGCTGGTGGACGGTCTTCCACACGATGTCCAGCGCGACGCGGTGATAGGCGTGGCGGTAAAAGTTGCCCGTATCTGCGATGTCCTGCCAGGGAATGTGCGGATGCAGGGCCTTGAATGCGGCGCCTCGGCGCCGGCTCGCCTCGGAGACGATCTGGATGCAACGGATCACTGCGTAGCTCGTCCGCAGGTCGGCGGCGAAGGCTTCGAAGGACATGCCGTCGATGAAGTTGCGGGCGGCCTGAGCGTCGTCGAGGATGTCGACGCAGGCGTCGGATTCGCGCTCAGAAAGCACGGATGGCATCGCGTTCGGCTCGCGAGAGGATGTGAGGCTTCAACGTTTCGCGATTGGCGACATCGACGGGGACCGAAAACAAGCTCCCGATTGCCCGGCAAATTCCGACATAGTTGAAGACGTCGCGCACCGCCTCAGCTTCGATCTCGATCAGCACGTCGAGATCGCTGTCCGCATGACCTTCACCTCGGGCGATGGAGCCGAACAGGGCGGCATGGCGGACGCCGAGGCGCTGTAGGGCGTTCTCGTTCGCCCGAAGGATACCGATGGCGGTGTCGCGATCCATGGGACGTATCTATCCCTGAATCGCGGCGAATTAAACAACCCTCAGGTCGCAACCCCGACCGTATCCGCCATCTTCGCCCGCCGCGTGCCGAGCGGCTGCGGTGCGCCGACCGTGGTGTCGTGCACGGTCTGGTGCTCCATCTCGGCGTTCACCTCCGCGCCGAGCAGGACGATCACGGTCGAGATCCAGATCCAGGTCATGAAACCGATCACGGCGCCGAGCGAACCGTAGGTGTCGTTGTACTTGCCGAAGTTCGCCACGTACCAAGAGAAGCCGAGCGAGCCGGCGAGCCACGCGAAGGCGGCGAGCGCGCTGCCCCAGGTCACCCAGCGCCAGCGCGGCGCATCCCGACATGGCCCGTAGCGGTAGAGCAGCGCGAGGCCCCCGAGCACGGCGACGAACAACGCCGGCCAGCGTAGGAGGGCGAGGTACCACGCATCGCCCGAGAGCCCGACGGTGTTGAACACCACCGGCAGCACCACGATCGCGCCGAGGGCGAGGATGATGAACAGCAGCGCGCCTCCGGTGAAGGCGAGCGAGCGCAGGTTGAGCCAGACGAAGTTCCGCGTCTCGCGCTCCTCGTAGACGATGTTGAGCGCGTCGAAGATCGCCTTCATGCCGCCGTTGGCGCTCCAGACCGAGAGCAGGATGCCGGTGAAGAAGGTGATCCCGAGGGTGGTGTCGCCTTTGGCCGCGATCCGCTTCACCTGCTCGCCGACGATGTCGATGGCGCCGGACGGCATCACCCCCTGGAGGCTGGCGAGGTGGTCGTTGATCGTGGCGACGTCGGCGAACAGGCCGTAGCAGGACACTAAAGCCGCCACCGCCGGGAAGATCGCCAGCAGCACGTAGAAGGTGACGCCGGCCGCGACCGAGACCAGGCGGTTCTCCTTGAGGTCGCGGAACACCCGCAGCCCGACATCCTTCCAGCCGCTGCCCGGGATCTCGGACGGGCTGCGCGCCTGGCGGCCGCGATCCGCCTCGGTCCGCGCCACCGCCTTGGCCTCGCCGCCGGCATGCGACGGGGCCTCTGCACGCGGCCCGTCCGAACCGGTCTCGGATCTGGCCTCGGCCCGGTCACCGCCGCGCCGCCGGGGCAGGACCGCGATGCCGACGAGGGTCGCGGCCAGCGCCAGCGTCCAAACCGCGGACTGGCGGTCGTCCTGCGTCCCCGCGCCGAAGTCTCGATCCGTCATCCAACATCCCGTAGCGATGGCCGTCCAGGGGACGGCGCGTCGCGACGACAACCGGTGGTCGTGAGGAGTGTTTCCCCCGGGGACGGACGAATTCTCAAGGGCGCGGGTTTTATTTCACCTGAACACTGTCCACGACCTCACGAAATTTGGCGAGCGTGCCCTCGCGCTGGTCCTGGCGCACCACGCCGAGCGCGCGCAGGTATCCGTCCGGCGCGAAACGGATCGTCTGGGAGACGACGACCGGCGTGTTGGTCGGCAGGTCGGTCGCCCGCGCCACGATCTCGTGCCAGTCGACGCCGTTCGAGCGGTAGCTCTGCGAGCGCTCGATCACGAAATCCTTCATGGTCTGGTTCGAATACAGGGCCGCCTTGGCGAAGCCGTCGCGCTGCTCGGCCGTCGGCGGCTGCTGCACCGCCTGGGCGAGCACCAGGATCGGCTGCTCCAGGTTGGTCATCTGGTCCTTCGGCCCTTGAGTCATCAGCACCGAGTTGCCGGCCAGCACGCGCAAGGGGCGGAAGCCCGCCGGGTCGCCGACGCGGAAGGGCAGGGCGTCGACCTGCTGCTCCAGCGTCAGGGCCGGGCGGATCGTCACGCCGGTGACGAGGCTGCGCATGGTCTTCTCGGTCTCGGCGTCGGGAACCGCTTGGCCGATGATCAGGCCGGTGACGGTCGCATCGCCCACCAAAAGCAGCCACTTGCGGATCGTCGGCGTGCTGCCGCCCGGCTCGCCCGGCTGCGAGCCGGTGAACAGCATGCCCTCGGCCTCGCCGATCTTCACCGGCTCACGCGTCTCGACGGAGAAGCCCTGACTCTTCAGGTTCGCGTCGGTGAAGGTCTGCACGAGGTCGGCGAAGGCGGTGGCCGGCAGCTCGACCACCGAGAGCGTCGCCCCGCCTTCCTTGCGCTCGAAGCCGGCGAAGCGGCGCGAGGGCGACATGTCCGAGGGCGGCTCGAAGCCGAAGCGCGAGCCCGCCGGGTAGACCGGCTCGGCGGCCGAGGCCGGCCCCGCTTGGAAACCGAGCACCAGGGCGAGCAGCGCGAGGGTGGACAGACGGTGGCGCAGACGCATCGAACCAGGATCTCCACGATCCGGGACGGTGCCGGACCGGCTGCGATGGGTCGGCCCGCGGCCGGGCTCTGTCAAGCGGGCGCGTTTACACGTCTCGTCTAGCCGTCTTGCCGAGCAACGGAGCGCCGGCCCCGATGCGCGGTCCAGGTCATGCGCCGCGTCGCCACGGCGGCGGCGAGGATGCCGGCGGCATAGGTCAGCATGTTCCAGGGCGAGAAGAGGCGCCCGAGGAGGAGCTGCCCGGCCAGCGTCGCCCGGAACGCGTCGAGCGCCGGATCTCGGTGGAGGCGCAGCAGTTCGATGCCGCATCCGACAACGATCGCGACGGCGACGGCGGCCGTGCGGCTCCAGCCCGGTGGGCGTCCGGCCGCGACGAGACCGTAGAGCATCGCGCCCCAAAGCAGGCCGCCGCCGACGTGATGCGCCGTCAGCGGCAGACCCCACGGCACCAGCCTGAGAACGAGGCCCGCCAGGATCGCGCATGCGGCGAGCCCGAGGAAGCGCAGGCGGATCAGCATGCGTGCGACGGGACGATCGCGCCGTCGTCGATCGGCTCGCCGTCCGGCCCGGCGATCCCGTTCACCCAGGCGACGAGGGTGTAGGACAAAATCATCAGCAGCGCCCAGGAGGCCAGCTTGGACAGCGGCACCATGCTCCAGGCAATCCTCTGCCCCGGGTAGAGCCACGTGCCGGTGGCGGTGCCGATGTTCTCCGCGAACCAGATGAACAGCGACACCAGCACGAGCCCGAGGGGCAGCGGCATCGCGCGATGCACGCGCCAGACCTTGAAGCGGATGGTGGTGCGCCCGAACAGGAGCGCGGCGGCGGCGATCAGCCCGATGCGGACGTCCGGGAAGCGGTCGTTGAGCAGGAAGTTGGCGTAGATCGCGACCGAGAGCAGGCTCAGGGCGACGAGGCTCGGATGCCGGGTGAAGCGGAAGTCGAACAGGCGCCAGACGCGAGCGAGATAGCTGCCGACGGCGGCGTACATGAAGCCGGTGAAGAGCGGCACGCCGCCGATCCGGAACAGCGAGGGCTCCGGGTAGATCCAGCTGCCGATCGCGGTCTTGTGGATCTCCATCACCGTCCCGACAACGTGGAAGGCGAGGATCACGACGGCCTCGTCCCGCGTCTCGAGCCCGCCCGCCAGCATGGCCGCCTGGATTGCCACCGCGGCGAGGAAGAGGAAATCATAGCGCGCCAGCGGCGCGTGCGCCGGGTAGGCGAAGTGGGTCGCGATCAGCAGGCCGAGCATCAGCGCGCCGAACAGGCAGGCCCAGCCCTGCTTCACGCCGAAGCGCAGGAACTCGTAGAGGCCGGCCGCGAGCGGGCCTCGGGCGGCGGCGCGCGCGCCGAGCGCCGCCTCGGCGCGGACGAAGCGGGCGATCGGCGGCCACCGCGCGGCGGCGCTCGCGCGCGTGTCCTCGCGATCGCTCACGGGGCCGAGCCCGTCACGCGCCGCAGGGTCAGATTGCAGCGGCCGCCCGGCGGAAGGAAGTCAGGGAGCGGGTCCTCCGCCTCCGACAGCAGGTCGCCGCCCGCGATGATCCGGTCGACGCCGTGGTGGATCAGGCGGGAGGCGCCGCCGATCACCAGGGCGTCGCCCGCTATCAGCCGGATCGAGCGGGTCGGGTCGGACCGCCGCAGGCCGCCGTAGCGGAACACCGCCGCGGCGCCGAGCGACAGCGAGACCACGGGCGCCGACAGGTCGGCCTCGTCGCGATCCTGGTGCAGGCCCATGCGGGTGCCGGGCGCGTAGAGGTTGATCAGGCAGGCTTCCGGTGCCGGAAAGCCCGCCGCGAGCGCATCCCAGGCCGCGCGCACTGTCGCGGGCATCGCCGGCCAGGGCGCGCCGGTCTCCGGGTGGTCCGGCTGGTAGCGGTAGCCGGCGATGTCCGAGACCCAGCCGAGCGGGCCGGCGTTCGACATCCGCACCGAGAACGGCTTTCCCGTCTTCGGCATCCGCGGCGTGAACGGCGGCGCCAAGGCCAGCACGGCCGCGATCTCGTCGGCGAGCCGCCGCCGGCCGGCCCGATCGAGCCAGCCGGGATGGTGGATCAGGCCCGGGGCGAGTTCGACCGCCATGGCGCGCGCGTCACGCGTCGTCGATGTCGCGCTCCAGCACCGCCTTCGAGGCGACGGTGGTGTCGGCCTTGAGGCGGTAGACCAGCGGCACGCCGGTGGCGATCTCCAGGCCGGCGATCGTCGTGGTGTTCAGGCGGTCGAGCACCATCACGAGGGCGCGCAGCGAGTTGCCGTGGGCGGCGACGAGCACCCGGTCGCCGGCCATCACGCGGGGCAGGATCGTCTCGATGTAGTAGGGCAGCACCCGGGCCGCGGTGTCCTTCAGGCTTTCGCCGCCGGGCGGCGGGATGTCGTAGGAGCGGCGCCACTGGTGAACCTGTTCGGCCCCCCAGCGCGCCTTGGCGTCCTCCTTGTTGAGGCCGGAGAGGTCGCCGTAATCGCGCTCGTTCAGGGCCTCCGAGCGGATCGTCTCGATGTCGGAAAGCCCCATCTCGCCGAGCATCAGCTTGCAGGTGCGCTGCGCCCGCCCGAGGTTCGAGGTGAACGCCACGTCGAAGCCGTAGCCCTCGCTCTTCAGCCAGCGCCCGGCCTTGTGCGCCTCGTCGACGCCGCGCTCGGTCAGGTCCGGGTTGCGCCAGCCGGTGAAGAGGTTCTTGAGGTTCCACTCGCTCTGGCCGTGGCGAGCGAGGACGAGCAGGCGGTCCATCGGTGTCCGGTCTTTCTGGAAGCGCCCGGTCGGGCTTGTCGGTGCGGCTCCTACCAGAGGCGGGCCGAGGCCCCAAGCGCAGGCCGGAGACCCGCCCCCAACTGTCCGCCAGCCTGAGGCTTACAGGCCGAGCACGTCTGTCATGCTGTACAGGGCCGGCGGCTTCGGATGCGCCCAAAGCGCCGCCTTCACCGCGCCGGCGGCGAACAGGCTGCGGTCCTCGGCGTGGTGCGAGAGGGTGATGCGTTCGCCGGCGCCGGCGAAGATCACCGAATGGTCGCCGACGACGCTGCCGCCGCGGAGCGTCGCGAAGCCGATGTCGCCGGGTTTCCGCGCGCCGGTATGGCCGTCGCGGGTCGAGACGCGCACGTCGGCGAGGTCGACGCCACGCCCGGCCGCGGCGGCCTCCCCGAGCAGCAGCGCGGTGCCCGAGGGCGCGTCCACCTTCATGCGGTGGTGCATCTCGGCGATCTCGATGTCGAACTCGGGCCCCAGCGCCGCGGCGACCCGCTTCACCAGCGCGGCGAGCAGGTTGACCCCGAGGGACATGTTGCCGGAGCGCACGATGCGGGCGTGGTAGGCGGCGGCGCGTAGCTTGGCGAGGTCGTCCTCCGACAGGCCGGTCGTGCCGACGACGTGGACGATGCGGGCCTGCGCCGCGAGCTCGGAGAACATTACGGTCGCCGCCGGCACGGTGAAGTCGAGCACGCCGTCGCTGGCGGCGAAGGCGGTCAGCGGGTCGTCGGTGACGGGCACGCCGAGCGGGTGGAGGCCGGCCAGCGTCCCGGCATCGTGGCCGATCGCGTCCGACTCTTCGCGCTCGATCGCGGCCGAGAGCGTGCAGCCCTCCGCTTCCGCCACCGCGCGGATCAGCATCTTGCCCATGCGCCCGTCGGCGCCCACCACCACCAGCCGCATCGTCTTCGCCGTCCTTCGATCCGTCGAGCACGGGGGTATAGGGTCGACGTCGGCCTGCCAACCCGGCCGCGCCTGTGCGCTGGAACACCATTCGGCTGCAGCGCTTACGGAATTCGTCGCACGATTCCGCTAGGCCGATGCGACACCCGCGTCCGACGCCGAATCCAGGAGACGACCGCCCCGTGCCGCATGCGACCGAGTTGATCGCCATCATCGCCCTGGGCCTCGTGATCGCCTTCGTCTTCGGCATGCTGGCGCAGAGGCTGCGGCTGCCGCCGCTGGTCGGCTACCTCGTGGCCGGCATCGCCATCGGCCCGTTCACGCCGGGCTTCGTCGGAGACCAGAAGCTCGCGGGCCAACTCGCCGAGATCGGCGTGATCCTGCTGATGTTCGGCGTCGGCCTGCACTTCTCGATCAAGGACCTGATGGCGGTGCGCACCATCGCGCTGCCGGGCGCCGTGGTGCAGATCGTGGTCGCCACCGCCATGGGCGGCGGCCTGGCGCTCGCCTGGGGCTGGGGCCTCGGGGCCGGGCTCGTGTTTGGCCTCGCCCTGTCGGTGGCGAGCACGGTGGTGCTGCTGCGGGCGCTGGAGGAGCGCAACCTCCTCGACAGCGACAAGGGCCGCATCGCGGTGGGCTGGCTCATCGTCGAGGACCTCGCGATGGTCCTCGCGCTGGTGCTGCTGCCGGCGCTGGCGCCCTCGCTCGGCGGCAGCGCCGCCGGCGGCGACCACGCCACCGGCAACTCGCTGGCGCATTGGCTCTCCGGCCATCTCGGCGACAGCATCTGGCTCACCCTCGGGTTGACGCTGGCCAAGGTCGGCCTGTTCACCACCCTGATGCTGGTGGCCGGCCGCCGCGCGGTGCCGTGGCTCCTCGACCAGGCGGCGCGCACCGGCTCGCGCGAGCTGTTCACCCTCGCGGTGCTCGCGCTGGCGCTCGGCATCGCCTTCGGCTCGGCGGAGCTGTTCGGGGTGTCCTTCGCGCTGGGCGCCTTCTTCGCCGGCATGGTGCTCGCCGAATCCGACCTCAGCCATCAGGCGGCGGCCGATTCCCTGCCGCTGCAGGACGCCTTCGCGGTGCTGTTCTTCGTCTCGGTCGGCATGCTGTTCGACCCCGGCATCCTCGTGCGCGAGCCGCTCTCGGTGCTGGCGGTGCTCGGGGTGATCCTGCTCGGCAAGTCGATCGCCGCGGTGGCGATCGTGTTGGCGTTCAAGCATCCGGTCGGCACGGCGCTCACCATCGCCGCGAGCCTGGCGCAGATCGGCGAGTTCTCCTTCATCCTCGTCGGCCTCGGCCTCTCGCTGAAGCTACTGCCGGAGGAGGGGCGCGACCTCATCCTCGGCGGCGCGCTGCTCTCGATCACCCTGAACCCGCTGTTCTTCGCGGCTGCAGCCCGGGTCGAGCGCTACCTCGCCGACCGGCCCGCCCTTGCCCGCCGCTTCGAGCGGCGCGGCGCCGACGCCATCGCGGTCTCGGAGCCGGCCAAGGCCCATCGCGGCCACGCGATCGTCGTCGGCTACGGCCGGGTCGGCAGCGGGATCGGCAAGGCGCTCGACGCCTGGGACCTGCCCTTCGTGGTGGTGGACCGCGACCGCCGCCGGGTGCTCGACCTGCGCGCGTCGGGCCTCGAAGTGGTGTTCGGCGACGCGCTCGCGCCGGGCATCCTGGCCGCGGCCGACATCGCCCAGGCGCGCCTCCTCGTGATCGCGACGCCGGATTCGCACAACGCCCGGCGCCTGGTCGAGATCGCCCGCGAGGCAAACCCGCGCATCGACACCCTGATCCGCACCCACAGCGACGCCGAGCGCCGCCGGATGGAGGAGGAGAAGGTCGGGCTGGTGCTGATGGCCGAGCGCGAGCTCGCCTTCGGCATGACCTTTTACGCGCTCCGCAGCCTCGGCCTCACGGAAGGCGAGGCCCGCCTCTACGTCGACGCCAGCCGCGCCGACAGCCGCGCGGAGGCCCCGACTGAGGCCGAGATCGAGCAGGCACCGGAACTGAGGCCGCACAAGGAGGAGCCGGCGGGGTGAGGCGGTGCCCGTCCGATCACTCGGTCGGATGGGAGGCGGGTATTCCGTTCCCGGGCCGACCGTCAGCGCTGGATGGGTTTGCGGCTGTTGGTTCCGAGCACCTTCCCGATGGTACACTCGTCAACACCGCAGCGGGATCGCGAACCGTTCCTTCTTTGCGCTGAGCGCCCCGGTTCGGAGGTAGAAACGGATGGCTTCCCTGTTCCAGACCGGCGTCTGCCATTCGAGACGATCGACGCCCTCGACCTGCGCGAGCTTCGCCACCGCGTCGAAAAGTTGCCTGCCGATGCCCCGCCCGCGCGCACTCGCCGCGACGAACAAGCAGTCGAGATGGCCGTAGGTGCGCCCTCGCCAGAGCGAAAAATCGAACGTGACCGCCGCGTAACCGACCAGCGCGTTGCCCATATCCGCTACGAGCAGGTGGGTCGGCAGGCTGTCCGTCGACAGGATCGCTTTCAGGTCGTCGAGCGACAGGGATGCCGTCCCGCGCTCGAATGCGGCATGCGCCCGAACCATTTCGAGGATGGATGTCGCGTCGGACGCAGCCGCTTTCCGAAAGTGAGCGCTCACGCCGTGGCCTCAGACCGCGCCAAGTCGAAGCCCTCGTCGAGCCAGCCGGTGATGCCGCCCGCCATGATCTTGACCGGGCGCCCGAGTTCCGCGAGCCGCAACGCTCCCCTGGCGGCGCCGTTACAGTGCGGACCGGCGCAGTAAGTCACGAACACCGTGCCCTCGGGCCAACGTTCGAGCTTGGAGCGCACGATTTTGCCGTGCGGGAGGTTGATCGCGCCGGGAACGTGACCGGCAGCGAACAGGGCGGGACTGCGCACGTCGAGCAGCACGAAATCCGCCCCGCGCGCCAGGGCGTCATGCACGTCCCAACAGTCGGTCTCAAACGCGAACTCGGCGGCGAAGCGCTCGCGGGCGAGGTGGCTCGGGGCAGGTGAAACGGCGGTGACTGCGGTGGGCATGGTGATCCTTCTTGATGGACGGCACCATGTCGGGCTCGCAAAGCTCGGTTTGCAATTGGCCGAAACGACAGGCATCGTGAAGATCGTGCCAAACACTACCGGACCCCTCGCCGTCGCGCTTCTCTACGATGGCCTGTGTACCTTCGAGTTCGGGATCGTGGCCGAGGTGTTCGGCCTGCCCCGGCCGGAGATGGGCGAGGCTTGGTATCGATTTGCCAGTTGCGCAGTGGAGGGTGGGCCGTTGCGGGCGCACGGGGGCTTCACCCTGACGCCGGACCACGGCATCGAGCTGATCGACTGCGCGGACATCATCGTAGTCCCCGGCTGGAAGGAGAGCGACGAAGCGGTCCCCGAGGATCTCTGCCACCGCCTTCGTGAAGCACATGAGCGCGGAGCGCGGTTGGTTTCCATCTGCTCGGGTGCGTTCGTGCTCGCAGCGACCGGGCTTCTCGACGGCGGGACGGCGACGACGCACTGGCGCTACGCCAAGGCGCTGCGCGATGCCCACCCCAAGGTCGCGGTTGACCGCTCCTCCCTGTATCGATCCTACGGGCGGGTCTTCACTTCGGCCGGGAGTGCGGCAGGGCTCGACCTCCTGATCGAGATCGTGCGTCAGGATTACGGGCCAGAAGCTGCGAACTCCGTCGCACGGCGCCTCGTGATGCCCGCCCACCGTACCGGCGGTCAGGCGCAGTTCCTGGAGCGGCCAGTGCCGGTGCGCCGGCAGAACGAGGTGGCGCCCCTGATCGACCGAATGAGGGCCGAACTCGGTGCGCCGTGGCCGCTGACCCGCATGGCCGAGGCGTGCCGCATGAGCCTGCGCACGTTCATGAGGCGCTTCACCGAGGCGACGGGGGCACCGCCGGGCGAGTGGCTCGCGGCCGAACGGATCGAGGAGGCCAAGCGCCTGCTCGCCGCAGGCCGTCTGAGCGTCGACGAGATCGCGGTCTTCGTCGGCCTGGGCGGGGCCGACACGCTACGGCACCATTTCCGCAAACGCATCGGCATCAGCCCCGGCGAGTTCCGGACACGTTTCAGCCGTCCGGAGTCGGCACGAGGTGACGTGTCTGTCCCTTCGGCCTGCGAACATCCTGCGTCGTGTTCACAGTGATCGACTTCGGTGGGAAGCCGACCCGGCGGAGGCGGACGAAATCTTGACCGTCGGCGTTCACCCTGCCAGCTCGCGCCCCAGCTCGGCCACCCGCCGAAGGTCGCCGACGAACGTCGCGTAGGCTTCTTCCTTCGCCTCGTCGGGCAGGCGCAGCAGGTAGGAGGGGTGGACGGTGATGAAGCCCTGGAAGCGGTCCTCCAGGCGCTCGAAGCGGAACGGCCCGCGCGCGCGGGTGATCGGGATTGACTTGCCGGTGAGCGCCAGCACCGCGGTCGCGCCGAGCGCCACCACGAGCTTCGGGGCGACGAAGTCGAGCTCGCGGTCGAGCCACCAGCGGTAGTGGCTGACCTCGCCCGCCGTCGGCTTCTGGTGGATGCGGCGCTTGCCGCGCTCTTCGAACTTGAAGTGCTTGACCGCGTTCGTGAGGTAGCTCGCTTCGCGGTCGATCCCGGCCTCGGCCATCGCCCGCGACAGCAACTGGCCCGCCGGCCCGACGAAGGGGCGGCCCTGCCGGTCCTCCTGGTCGCCCGGCTGCTCGCCGACGAAGGCGATGGTCGAGCCGACCCGGCCCTCGCCGAGCACCGCCTGCGTCGCGCCCGGCACCAGGGGCTCGGAGCGCTTGATGATGGCGTTCAGCGCGTCGAGGGTTTTGGGCGCCTGGTCGGACATCGCCGCCACGGCCTTGGCCGGATCGCGCTTGATCGTCATCTGCGGGGCCCTTTCGATCATCTGGGTGGTCCGGGACGCGGCCGCGCGGACGAGGCCGGGGATGGCGGCGGTCTCGGGCATGTTGTGCCAGTACTTCTTCGGCATCTCCGCCCGCATCGCCTTCAGGTTGGTGCGGGCCGGATTGAACGTGCTCTCGTAGTAGTCGCGCCATCCGGCCTCGAAGCCGTCGCCCTCGGGCAGCTGGGCCTTGTCGCCGGGCGGACCGAAGGCGAGCGTCGCGCGGTCCCAATGCGCCGAGCCGTCCGGCGTCAGGATGGTCCAGTCCATCGATCGGAAGCGGTCGACGAAGAACGGCGCCGCCGCCTTCAGGATGTGGTTGTCGGGCTCGAACCAGGCGACGAACCGTTCGCCCGCCGCGGTCTCGATCCGGCGGAAGCGGAGGAACGCGTGCATCTTGTGCAGGTCGCGGGCGATCGCCTTGCGCATGCCGCCGAGGCGGTGGACCAGCGGATCGCTCGCCACCTCCGGCAGGTGGCGCTCGCCGTGGCGGACGCGCCAGACGAGGGCGTGGAGCAGGGCGTAGCGCTCGCGGTCGCGGTGGGGCACCACCATGGGGATCAGCCCGGCCACCGGCTTCGGCAGCGCCACCGGCGGCGCGTCGGGCTCCGCGCCCGGCGACGACCCGAACAGGCCGGGCGCGTCGCCGGCCGACCACGTCACGCGATCGGGCGGCACGTCGTCGGCGACGAGCCGGCGCAGGGCCGCGCGGAAGCCGTCGAGATCCGCGCCGGGGCGCAAGTGGATCGTGCGAGACCCACCCTCCACCGCTTCAGGGGGAGGGAACAGGTCCGGCGCGTCCATCAGAACAGGCTCAGCTGCTGGGCCGGCTCCACCAGCCGGCTGCGCAGGTCCAGGCGATCGGTGAGCCCGCCCGGCGTGTAGTCGGCGGCGATCAGGAACGGGCGGGCGCGCTTCAGGGCGGAGGACAGGCGCGCCACGTCGTCGAGGCGCAGGCGCGTGTGCCGGCGGGCCTTGATGATCTTGTCGACCGCCCGCGCGCCGAGTCCCGGCACGCGCAGCAGCATCTCCCGGTCGCCGGTGTTCACGTCCACCGGGAAGCGGTGGCGGTTCTTCAGCGCCCAGGCGAGCTTCGGGTCGATGTCGAGGGAGAACATGCCGTCGTCGGCGGCGTCCGCCACGTCGTCTGCGGAGAAGTCGTAGTACCGGATCAGCCAGTCGGCCTGGTACAGGCGGTGCTCGCGCTGGAGCGGAGGCGCCTTCAGCGGCAGGATGCCCGAGCCCTCCGGGATCGGGCTGAAGGCCGAGTAGTAGACGCGCTTGAGCCCGACGCTGCCGTAGAGGTGCGCGCTCTTGCGGATCAACGCCTCGTCGGTGGTCGCGTCCGCACCGACGATCACCTGCGTCGACTGTCCGGCCGGCGAGAACCGCCGCCGCTCGGCCTTGGCCTCGACGATGCGCTCGGCGACCTGCGCCATCGCATTGAGGATCGTGGCGCCGTCCTTCTCCGGGGCGAGCGTCTGAAGGCTCGCCTCCGTCGGCAGCTCGACGTTGATCGAGAGGCGGTCGGCGTAGAGCCCGGCCTCCTCGATCAGCCAAGGGCTCGCCTCGGGGATGGACTTGAGGTGGATGTAGCCGCGAAACCCGTGGTCGCACCGCAGCGACTTCGCCACCCGCGTCAGCAGCTCCATCGTGTAGTCGGGCGACTTGATGATGCCCGACGAGAGGAACAGCCCCTCGATGTAGTTGCGCTTGTAGAACTCCACCGTCAGCGTCACGACCTCCTGCACCGAGAAGCGCGCCCGCTGCACGTTCGAGGAACGGCGATTGATGCAGTAGGCGCAGTCGAACAGGCAGTAGTTCGTCAGCAGGATCTTCAGGAGCGAGATGCAGCGCCCGTCCGGGGTGTAGGCGTGGCAGATCCCGGAGCCGGTGGTCGAGCCGAGCTCGTCCTTGCCCGCCTTGCGCTTCGGCGCACCCGACGACGAGCACGAGGCGTCGTACTTGGCGGCATCGGCGAGGATGCGCAGTTTCTTGGCGAGAGCTTCATCCATCGAACAAATTAGGAACCCGGGGGTCGCAAGGACAAGGTGCCGGAGGGCGTTGCGCCCCTGTGGCGATGCCGCACCCCGCGGCGTCGTCGCGGGGCGCGGCGTCCGGAAACGTCGGTCAGCCCTGCTTGAGGGTGGCCTTCAAGGTGATCTCGCAGTCGAGGACCTTCGAGATCGGGCAGCCTATTTCGGCGGCGTGCGCCAGCTCGTCGAACTTCGCCTGGTCGATGCCGGGGATCGAAGCGGTCAGCGTGAGGGCCGACTTCGTCACCTTGAAGCCGGCGCCGTCCTTCTCGAGCGTCACCACCGCCTCGGTGCTCATCTCGGTGGCCGCCAGGCCGGCTTCTTGCAGCTGGAACGCGAGCGCCATCGTGAAGCAGCCGGAATGGGCCGCCGCGATCAGCTCTTCCGGGTTGGTGCCGGGCTTGTCCTCGAAGCGCGTGTTGAAGCCGTAGGGCTGGTCGGAAAGCACGCCGGACTGGGTCGTGATCGTGCCCTTGCCTTCCTTGCCGTTGCCCTTCCAGACAGCGTGCGCCTTGCGGTTGATCATCGAAGCTCTCCAGAATTCGCGGCTGCGCGCACGGACGGCGCGCGACGGCACCGTCGACCCTCGGCCAAGTGGCGCAGTTTCCGGCGAGTTCCAGGCTCAAGGCCCGTCGGGCACCTCCTCGGCGTCGACGGTGCGGCGCGCGAGATCGTAGCCGAAGCCGGCGCGCGCCAGCGCTCCGAGGTCGCGGTCGCGGTGGAGCGCGCGGATGTCGGGACGACGGAACGGCCCGAGCCGCCGGCGCTTGGCGTAGGCGAAGGCGGCCTTCTCCTCGATCGCGGCGGCGTCCGCCTCCGGCACGGCTTTACGTTCGGCCTCCATCGCGTTCTCCACTGCGTCGCGCGACAGGCCCTTGGCCGAGAGCTTGGCCGAGGCGCCGCGGGACGAGGTGCCGCGACGGCGCAACGTCGCCAGCCGCGCCGTGGCGAAGCGGGCGTCGTCGACGAGGCCGGCCGAGACCGCGCGTGCCACCGTCGCCTCGATCATTTCGAAGAACGCGCTCGCATCCTCGCCGCGGGCGCGGGCGCGCTTCTCGACCCGGCGCCGGAGCGTCCGGCGCAGCATCTCCACCGAGGCGCTGTAGCGCTCCAGGTAATGCAGCGCCGCCCGCTCGACATAGGTCGCGGTGACGGGGGGCGTCGGCCGCGCCGCGCGGTTCGCCCCGGGTTCTGCAACGGTTGCGCGTTTCACGTGTTCTTCACGATCCGGACAGGTTTGCGTTCCATGGATCAGCCATGGAACGCAGGCAACGCGGCAGGATCGGTCATGGTCTCCTCCCCGCAGCATCGGCCATCCTGTTGAGACGCGAGTGGCTCCTCGTGCTGCTCGCCCTCGGGCTCGCCGCCACGGCGGCGGCCGTGGTCTACCTGTCTCGGCCGACCACGCTCACCGTCGCCGTCGGGCCGCAGGACGGCCCCGAGGCCGCGCTGATCGAGGCCTACGCGAACGCCCTGTCGCGCGCCCGCGAGGACGTACGCCTGAAGGTGGTGCGCTACGCCGACGTGCGGGACAGCGCGGCCGCGCTCCAGGCCAACAAGGCGGACCTCGCCGTGGTGCGGCCGGACGTGCTGCTGCCCGAGAACGGCCTGACGCTGGCGATCCTCCACGACGAGGCCCTTGTCGTCGCGGCGTCGGAGTCGGGCGAGATCGACGAATTCCCGGCGCTGGCGCGCAAACGCCTCGGCATCGTCGTGCGGCACAGCGCCGACATCCCGTTCATCACCAACATGCTGACCTTCTACGACTTCGTCCCCGCAGCCGCCGACTTACCGGACGGCGAGGAAGTCCCTCTGGGGCAGGTCGCGCTGGTGACCCTGAAGCCGTCCGAGGTCACCGCCGCCATCGCCGACAAGCGGGTGGACGCGGTGGCGATCATCGCGAGCCCGACCTCGAAGGCCGCTGGCGCCATGGTACACGCCGTCGAGGTCGGCCTGCCCGACAAGAAGGTCGGCCTCGTCTCGGTGCCCGACGGGGATGCGATCCTGCAGCGCTACCCCGAGCTGCAATCCGTCACGATTCCGGCCGGCACCTTCGGCGGCCGCCCGAAGCGGCCGGCCGAGGAGGTCAAGACCGTCGGCGCCTCCTATCGCCTGATGGCGCGGGGCACCGTCAGCCGCGTCGCCGTCGCGTCGGCGACGCAACACCTGTTCGAATGGCGCTCGCGGCTCGCCGCGACCGCGCCGATCGCCAAGCTGATGAAGGCGCCCGACTTCGACACCACCGTCGCCGCCACCTCGGCGCGGCTGCCGAACCATCCAGGCGCGGTGGATTATTTCGAGCGCGAGCAGCAGACGTTCCTCGACCGCTACGAGGACTACATCTACCTGCTGGCTTTCTTCGGCGGCACGATCGGCTCCGCCGTCGCGTGGCTCGGCCAGCGCCTCGCGCGCAAGCGCCGCGAGCGGGTCGACATCGTACTCGACCGCCTGCTCGACGTGATGCGCGAGGTTCGCGCCGCGCCGACGATGGCCGAGCTCGACGCCCTGGCGATCGAGGTCGACGACCTCGTCGCCGACGTGGTGCGCTACGCCCGCGAGCGCTCGATCGACGCGCGCACGGTCAGCGCCCTGATCCTGGCGGTGGACGGCGTCCACGCCGCGATCAACGACGGCCGCCGCGCGCTCTCCGCCGCGGGCGAGCCGCGCCCCGGCGGCCGTACCCGCGCCGCCCGCTCGCTCGCCCTCAACCTGTCCGCCGCGGAATAGGTCGCGTCCGGCCCTACCCCTCGATGATCTCGCGGATGCGGCTCGCCAAAACCTCGACCGGGAACGGCTTGGTGATCATCTGCATGCCCGGATCGAGGCCGCCGTTGCCGAAGATCGCGTTCTCGGCGTAGCCGGTGATGAACAGCACCTTCAGGCCCGGCCGCACCAGCCGGGCGCGGTCGGCGAGCTGGCGTCCGTTGAGGCCGGGCAGGCCGACGTCGCTGACCATCAGGTCGATCCGCGCCCGCGATTCCACCATGCGCAGGCCCGTCGGACCGTCGGACGCCTCGAGCGCGGCGTAGCCGAGCTCGGCCAGCACCTCGACGATGAGGTCGCGCACCACCGGGTCGTCCTCGACCACGAGCACCGTCTCGCCGCGCTCGGCGCGCAAGGCCGCGGCGATCCCGGGGCCGGTCCCCTCGGCCGCCGCCTCGCCGCGGTAGCGCGGCAGGTAGATCTTGATCGTCGTGCCGGACCCCACCTCCGAGTAGATCTTGGCGTGCCCCTCCGACTGCTTGGCGAAGCCGTAGATCATCGACAGGCCGAGGCCGGTGCCCTGGCCCAGGGGCTTCGTGGTGAAGAACGGGTCGAAGGCCTTGGCGACCACGTCCGGGGGCATGCCGGTGCCGGTGTCGGTGACGCAGACGCAGATGTACTGGCCCGGCTCCACCTCCGGGTGCACGCGCGCGTAGGCGCGGTCGAGGTGCGTGTTGCAGGTCTCGACCACGAGGTGGCCGCCGTCCGGCATCGCGTCGCGGGCGTTGATGGCGAGGTTGAGCAGCGCGTTCTCGAGCTGGTGCGGGTCGCAGAGCGTGAGCCAGAGGCCGCCGGCGGTGACGATCTCCAGGTTGACCTGCTCCGTCAGCGTCCGGCGCAGCATGTCCTCCATGCCGGCGATCAGGCCGTTGGCGTCGGTGGGCTTCGGCTCGAGCGGCTGGCGGCGTGCGAAGGCCAGCAGGCGGTGCGTCAGCGCGGCGGCGCGGTTCGCGGAGGACAGGGCGGCGGTGGCGTACTTGCCGATCTGCTCGGTGCGGCCCTGCTTGATCCGCGTCTGCATCAGGTCGAGGGAGCCGACGATGCCGGTGAGCAGGTTGTTGAAGTCGTGCGCGATGCCGCCGGTGAGCTGGCCCACCGCCTCCATCTTCTGCGCCTGGCGCAGCAGCTCCTCGACCGCGCGCTGCTCGGTGATGTCGCGGCCGACGATGTAGAACAGGTCGCCCTCCGGCACCGCGTTCCACGACACGGTCAGGCGTTCGCCGTCCTTGCGGATCACGTGGTCGACGAAGCCGTCGACGGTCTCGCCGCGGGCGAGCCGCGCGAGGATCTCGGCGGTCTCGGCGTGGTCGTCCGTGTCGATGATCGCGGCGAACGGCTCGGCGAGGAGTTCGTCCTGGCTCCAGCCGAGCGCCCGCGTCCAGGCCGGGTTGACCGCCTTGAGGTAGCCGTCGAGCCCGGCGGTGCCCATCAGGTCGGTCGTGGTCTCCCACAGCCGGTTGCGCTCGCGGGTGCGCGATTCGACCTCTCGCGTCAGCGCCGCCTCGATCCGCGTCCGGTCGGTGACGTCCTGCACGAAGGCGTAGAAGCCGTCGACGGCGCCGTCGCGATCCCGGCGCGGGATGTAGCGGATGTCGGCGACGCGCTCGCGCCCGTCCGCGTGCGGCCACGGCATCTCGAAGCGGATCTCTTCGCCAGCGAGCGCGGCGGCGAAGGCGGGCTGGCGTCGCGCGAAGCCGTCCTCGTCGATCAGGTCGCGGACGGTGCGGCCGATCACGTCCGAGAGCGGGCGCGAGAACCAGGTCTCGTAGGCGGCGTTCGCGAAGCGGTAGGTGAGGGTCGGGTCGATGAAGGCGATCAGGCTCGGAAGCGCGTCCGCCACCAGGCGCAGCTCCTGCGCGGCCGCGCGAAGCGCCTCCTCGGCGGTGCGGCGCTCGGTGATGTCGAAGGTCACCCCCGGGAACCGTCCGGGCCGGCCTTCGGCATCGAGCACGCACTGGCCTTGCGCCGCGACCCAGCGGACGCCGTCCTCGTGGATCAGGCGGTACTCGGCCGAGAACTCGCCGCCCGTCCGCATCGCCGTGGCAATCCGCTCCTGCATGCCGGGCAGGTCGTCGGGATGGATGCCGCCGAAGAACGCGGCGATCGGCGCCCCGGCGGCAGCCCGGTCCGGGTCGACGCCGTAGAGCCGCGCGAACCGGGCATCCGCCGTGACGCGGTCGGCCGCGACGTCCCAATCCCAGGTGCCGATGCCGTCGCCGGCCGAGAGCGCGAGCTCGAGTCGGTTCCGGCTCTCCTCCCGTGCCCGCTCGGCGAGGACCTGCGCCGTGGTCTCCCGGGTGATGCAGATCATCCCTGCGATCGCGCCGGAATCGTCGTGGACCGGCGAGTACGAGAACGTCCACCAGGTCTGCTCGGGCCGGCCCTGGCGGTACATCGTCAGGGGCAGGTCGTGCACCGACACGCTCTCGCCCGAAAGCGCCCGGTCGCAGAGTGGGCCGATGTCCTGCCACAGGTCCGCCCACAACTCCGGGAACCGGGTCCCGAGCGTCCGCGCCACGCGGTCGCCCAGCACCTCGCGGTAGGGGTCGTTGTAGAAGCTGAGGAGGTCCGGCCCCCAGGCCAGGAACATCGCCACCGGGCAGGCCAGCATCGTCGCGAGCGTGGTGCGCAGGGCCACCGGCCAGCCCGCGAGCGGGCCGAGCGACGAACCGCGCCAATCCTTGGCCAGGATCTCGCGGCCGGTCTCGCCGCCCTCGGCGAGGAAGCGGAACTTCGGGTCCTCGTGGGCGGACGTCATCGTGCCGGACCAGGCACGGTCCGGGTGCGCTCCGGAGTCCGGCCGAGGCGGCGCTCCGGGCGGGCGAGAACGTGCGAAGCGTCGGTCCGAGACATCGCAGCAGGGATGTCGGCAAGTCCCGTGGGTGTCAACGCGGCGTGGGCCGTCCTCAGGCTGCGACCCGGCCTTCGAGCGGGAAGACCTTCGCCGGGTTCATCATCCAGTGCGGGTCGAAGACGTTGCGCACCCGCATCTGCTGCTCCAGGTCGGCCTGGGTGTACTGGAAGCGCATCAGCTCGCGCTTCTCGATGCCGACTCCGTGCTCGCCGGTGAGGCATCCGCCGACCTCGACGCAGAGCTTGAGGATCTCGTCGCCCGCGGCCTCGGCCTTCTGCAATTCACCATGCTTGTTGATGTCGAACAGGATGAGCGGATGCAAGTTGCCGTCGCCGGCATGGAACACGTTGGCGACGCGCAGGCCCTGCGCCCTGCAGATCGCGCCGATCCGCTCCAGCACCACCGAGAGCTGGCCCGTCGGTATCGTGCCGTCCATGCAGATGTAATCGGAGATGCGCCCCGTAGCCCCAAAAGCCGACTTGCGGCCCTTCCAAATCGCGGCGGATTCGGCCTCGGACTTCGAGACCCGGATGCTGGTCGGGCGGAAATCCTGCGCGATCGCGACGATGCGGGCGAGCATCGCCTCGCACTCGGCGTCCGAGCCCTCGACCTCGATGATCAGCATCGCCTCGGCGTCGCGCGGGTAGCCGGCCTGCGCGAAGTCCTCGGTGATCAGGATCGCCTCGCGGTCCATGTACTCGATGGCCACCGGAATGATGCCGGCGGCGATGATCGCCGCAGTGCAGGCGCCGGCATCCTCGACCGAGGAAAAGCCGACGAGCGCGGGCCGCGCGCCCTCGGCCGCGCGCAGGATCCGCACGGTCGCCTCTGTGACGATGCCGAGCTGTCCTTCCGAGCCGCAGATCAAACCAAGCAGGTCGTAGCCGCCGGATTCGAGGTGGTTGCCGCCGATCTCGACCACCGTACCGTCGTTCATCACCAGCGTCACGCCGATCAGGTTGTTGGTGGTCACGCCGTACTTAAGGCAGTGCGCCCCGCCCGAGTTCATCGCGATGTTGCCGGCGATGGTGCAGGCGAGCTGGCTCGACGGGTCGGGCGCGTAGAAGAAGCCTTCGTGGCTGACCGCGCCCGAGATCGCGAGGTTGGTGATCCCGCTCTGGACGCGGGCGACGCGGTTCTGGAAATCGAGGTCGAGCACCTGGGTCATCTTGCCGACGCCGAGGATGATCGCATCCTCCTGAGCGATCGCGCCGCCGGCCAGCGACGTGCCGGCACCCCGCGGCACGACGCGGACGCCGTGCTCGTGGCAATAGGCCATCACCGCCGAGACCTCGGCCGTGGTCGAGGGCAGCACCACCGCCAGCGGCATCTTGCGGTAGGCGGTGAGCCCGTCGGTCTCGAAGGCGCGGCGCTCGTCCTCCGTGGTGACCAGGGCCTCGGGGCCGACCAGCGGCCGAAGGCCCGCCACGATCGCGTCGCGGCGCGCGACGACGCCGGCATCGGGCTCGGGGAAGCGGATGGACATGGCGTGGGCCTCCGAAATTCTCGAAGTCCCCTAAGCGACGCCGGCGATCCTTCAGCCCACGGTCAGGCGCGGGCGGTAAAGGTGTCGGACGGCGACGCGGGGACCTGTTGGTGGGCAGTCTAGCCCAACATGGGCGAGCCCGCACCGCCGTCGATCGGCCGGCTGGAACGAGGTGGAGGATGCTGCAACGTTTGGTCGCAGCGCCCGAACGGCACGAGCCGCGTTTGCACCTTCGACCTGTTCCAATCGACAAAGCTCTGCCATAAGCCTGACGGCCATAACCGTCACAACGGAGGAAATACCCCGATGCGTCATGTCATCCTCGGCGCCGCCTTTGCCCTGCTCCTGCCGGTCGCCGCCCAGGCGGAAGGCGACGCGGCCGCAGGCGAGAAGGCGTTCGCCCCCTGCAAGTCCTGCCACAACTTCGAGAAGAACGGCGTCGGCCCGAACCTCAAGGGCATCGTCGGCGAGAAAGCCGGCGAGGGCCGCGACGGCTACGCGTTCTCTGCGGCGCTGAAGAACTCGGGCATCACCTGGGACGAGGCCAACCTTAAGGAGTGGCTCGCCGACCCGAAGAAGAAGGTCCCCGGCACCAAGATGGTCTTCCCGGGCATCAAGGACGAAAAGAAGGTCGACGACATCATCGCCTACCTGAAGTCCAAGACCTGATCTGAGGACCTGATCGCCCGGCGATAAGCCTGAGGCAATCGACCACCCGGCCGGACAGGCTGAGGGCCGCCCCGCTCAAGCGGTGGCGGCCCTTTTCGTTTGCCCGGTATCAGACGACTTTGGTCAGGCGTCGGTGCCGTCGTGAAGGCCGGTGCGGAGGGTGACGAGGTGGTCGAGCAGGGCGCGACGCCCCTCGACGTCGAGGCCGGTCATGCCGCCGGCCTGGTCGGGGATGCAAGCCAGCGGCTCGCGCAAGGCCCGCCCGGCGTCGGTCAGGAAGATGCTCACCTGGCGCTCGTCCGCCCGGTCCCGGGCGCGGCGGACGCGGCCCGACGCCTCGAGGCGCTTGAGCAGCGGCGTGAGGGTGCCGGAATCGAGGAAGAGGCGCGTGCCGATCTCCTTCACCGACAAGCCTTCTTCCTCCCAGAGCACGAGCAGCACGAGGTATTGCGGATAGGTGAGGTCGTGCTCGCCCAGCAGCGCACGGTAGGCGCGGCCGAAGGCATGCGCGGCGGCGTAGACGGCGAAGCAGAGTTGGTTGTCGAGGCGCTGCGAATCCGCAGGCACGTCCGGGACGACCGCGGACTTCCTCGGCGCCCGCCGCTGCGGTCCTTGCCGAACGGACATGAGCTTCTCGACTCCGGTTGACGACGCTGGCACGATCCCAGCAAAAATTCGGTGTGTCCTACGGGCAGACTTCGAGCAATATCTCAGCCAGGCAATATCCTAGCCATCGCGAAGCGATTGCACAATCGATCCGATCTACCTGCGACTTTTGGAGACGAACTACCCTTTCCAATCCTTCAACGCCGCGAAGGGGCTTGCCGAACGGTCAGGCGGCGGCGGGTTGAGGATCGGCTCGACTTGGGCGATCGCGTCGGCAAGGGAGAAGGCGGAGCCGGCGGGAAGCTTGCCGCCGGCGGCATCCTTGTGGCCGCCGCCGCGGAACTTGCGCGCCCCGTCGAGCGCGGTTTCGTCGTTGGAGCGGAATGACAGCGAGCCGGTGCGCTGAACGTTGCACACGCGCTTGGCGCCGCCGCGGTCCATGATCAGGTCCGAGACGCGCTGGAACGTGCCGGAATCGAGGCCGAACGAGATCAGGGTCCCATCCGAGAGCGGCCGGAATAGCACGTCCGAGCGCGCCAGGACGCGGGCGATCCGCATCCGCGTGGTCAGGGTGCGATCGTCCTCCGTTTCGCCTTCGAGGAGCTTGTCGAGCACCTGCCGGCGCAAGGCGGCGACGCGGGTCTCGATCTCGGCAGGGGGGAGGCCTTCGTCGATCAGCCCGGACACCGCGCGCAGCAAGGCCACGACGAAGCGGTCGTGCCAGGGATGTCCGACCGGCACGAGGTTGGCGACGTTGTCCCAGAACACCTCGTCGAGCATCAGCCCGCCGGCGAAGGTTGGGCGCTCTTTCTTCCACAGGTCGAGGGCGTCCACCGCTTCGACCAGGGCGGTCAGGTCCTCGCCCTCGCGCGCGGCGTAGAGGGCGCGGTTGGCATGCGCCATCTTGGTGGCGCAGCAGGTCTCGTCGATCAGCACGACCACGCCCGGGTCTTCGAAGTCGAAGCGCTTCGGCGAGGCCGTCTCGTCCACCGGCTCGACGCCGTGCTGGCGAAGCTGGTCGATCGAGGAAGCATGGTGGTCGAGGACGATCAGGCGGTGGCGAGCATCCTCGGCCCGCTTGCGGTTCATCGTGGCGAAGCTCTTCAGGAACTTCACCGCCACCGGTTCGAGCCCGAGATCGGTCATGATCAGCGTCTCGGAGGCGTCCGTCTTCGAGAGCCGCTTCAACTCCTCTTCGACCACCGGGCCGACGTCGGAATAGCGCGGAACGTGGACGACCCGCGCCACGTCGACATGGTTGCCGACGATCGCCACGGCGCCGTAGCCGTCGAGGTCGTGATGGGTGATCTGGGTGACGGTCACGGAACTGTCCTCGCGGGCGATCTCGCCGCCTTATGCGGCAGGGCGCGCCGCGGGGCGAGCCCCGCCCTCGCACGTCTCAATGATACGGGTCGGCGGCGTCGCGAAGCCCGTCGCCCAGGAAGTTGAACGCCAGCACCGTAACCAGCACGGGCATCACCGGCAGCAGCAGCCAGGGGTAGAGCTGGACTGCCGCGAGGTTCTGGGCGTCGTTGAGGAGTACGCCCCAGCTCGTCACCGGCGGCCGCAGGCCCAGGCCGAGGAACGAGAGCGCGGTCTCGCCCAGGATCATCGTCGGGATCGACAGCGTCGCCGAGGCGATGAGGTGGCTCATGAAGTTCGGGATCAGGTGGCGGCCGATGACGCGGGCGGGTGAGGCACCCATCAGCTCGGCGGCCTGCACGAAGTCCTCCTCGCGCAAAGCCAGCAATTTTCCGCGCACCGCGCGCGCAAGGCCCGGCCAGTCGAGCAGCCCGAGGATGATGGTGATGCCGAAGAACACCCAGAGCGGGCTCCAGTTCGGCGGCAGTGCCGCCGACAGCGCGAGCCAGAGCGGCAGCTCGGGCAGCGACCGCACCACCTCGATCAGCCGCTGCACCGCCGCGTCGACGAGGCCGCCGAAATACCCGGCGACGCCGCCGAACAGCAGCCCGAGGGCGAACGAGATCGCGACGCCGACGAGGCCGATCACCAGCGAAATCCGCGCGCCGTAGATCATGCGCGAGAGCAGGTCGCGGCCGAGGCGGTCGGTACCCAACAGGTAGAGCGTCCCGCCCTCGGACGGGCAGACCAGATGCCAGTCGCCCCGGCCGAGCGCTGGGACGGCGTATGCGTCGCCGTGGCAAAGGAATCGCAGCGGCTGCGGCGCGGCGGTGTCGGTGACGTAGCCGCGCCGGAATGTCTCCATGTCGAGCTCGGCGCGGTAGGCATAGACGAAGGGCCCGACGAACCGGCCCTCGTGGAACAGGTGCAGGCCCTGCGGCGGCGCGAACAGGTAGTCGCCGTTGCGCTTGGCCTGCTCGTAGGGGGCCAGGAACTCGACGAATGGTACGGCTGCGTAGAACGCAAGCAACACGATCGCCGAGGCGACGGCGATGCGGTGGCCCAGGAACTTGCGGAAGATCAGCCGCCAAGCCGAGGCGTAGGCCGTGCCGGAATCGCGGCCGCCACCGGCCTCTGGGTCGAACGGCGCCGGATCGACGAAGTGAGGCGCCATGGGCACCATCAGCGCGCCCCCATGCGGATGCGCGGATCGAGCCAGACGAGGACGAGGTCCGAGATCAGCATGCCGACAAGCGTCAGCAGCGCCACGAACATCAGGATGAAGCCGGCCATGAACTGGTCCTGGCTCTTCAGCGCGTCGAGCAGCAGCGGGCCGACCGTCGGCAGGCTTAGCACGAGCGAGACCAGCACCGAGCCGGAGACGAGGTGCGGCAGCAGGTTGCCGACGTCGGCCACGAATGGGTTCAGCGACATCCGGAACGGGTATTTCAGCAGCGCCCGCAACGGCGGCATCCCCTTGGCCCGCGCCGTCACCGTGTAGGGCTTGGCCAGCTCGTCGAGCAGGTTCGCCCGCATCCGCCGGATCATCGCCGCCGTGCCGCCGAGCCCGATCACCAGCGTCGGCACGGCGAGGTGGGCTACTAGCGACTTGATCTTGGGCCAGTCCCAGTGCTTGCCCGTGAACGAGGCGTCGTAGAGGCCGCCGATCGACAGGCCGAACCAGATGTTGGCGTAGAACAGCAGGATCAGTGCCAGCAGGAACCCAGGCACCGCCAATCCCACATAGCCGAGCACGGTGACGATCGCGTCGCCCGCCGTATGGCGATGGGTTGCGGAGTAGATCGCGATCGGAATCGCCACCAGGTGGACGAAGACCAGAGCCGCGAGGTTGACCACCAGCGTCAGCCAAAGTGCGTCGCCGACCACCTCGGAGACGGGGCGATCGTACTCGAACGACCAGCCCCAATCGCCCTGGAGAAGCCCTGAAAAGCCCGCCGGCCCCGGCATCAGGCCGACCCAGATCAGGTATTGTTCGGTGACCGGGCGATCGAGGCCGTATTGCCGGATCAGCAACTCGGCCTTGGCGACCGAGGCCGCCTCACCCATGGAGCGCAGCTCCATGATCCGATTTGTCAGGAAGTCGCCCGGCGGCAGCTTGATGATCGCGAAGACCAGGGCGGAGATCACCAGCAGCGTCACCGCCATGGTGAGGACGCGGCGAAGGACGGCGATCATCGCATCAACGCCTGGCGTTCGTCCGGGCGATCCCAGAACACCTCGTCGAGGCGCTGGACGCCGATCATCGCCGTCGGCTCGAACGAGTACAGCGCTTTGACTGGCAGGTTGGCGAGGTGCTCTGCCGCGACCACCGGCTGCAGCGCGCCGCCGACCGTGCCGATCACCCAGGTGTTCTCGGCGTGGTTCATCAGCATCTCGCGCCAGATCTCGGCCTGCTTGCCGACGTCGTCGGTGTCGCGCCACTGCCGGTCGAGGTCGATCAGGCGGTGGACGGCCTCGACGTCGCACGGCTCGCCGCTCGCCCCATGCGTCTCGGCGTGGAGGCTCCAGCGCGGCCAGGAATAGTGGTCGCTCTGCGCCGGGCTCAGCTCGGTCGGCGGCATGATCGCCGTCGGCACAGCGAGGTCGAGGCCCTGCGCCGCCACCATCACCGTCATCCCGGCGATCGACCGCCGGCGCAGGTTCGTCCGCTCCTGCGGCTTGACCACCAGCTTGATCCCGACCTCGCGCCAGAATTCGCCGATCAGCAGCAGCCCGTCGAGGACCATCGAGGCCTCGCCGTCGCTCTCGACCACAAGCTCGAGCAGCCGCCCGTCCGGCAGGAGGCGGATGCCGGAGGCGTCGCGCTTGTCGAGGCCGGCCGCATTGAGGAGCTTTTCCGCCGCCGCAGGGTCGTAGCCGGCATTCAGGGTGCGAAGCTCCGGGGAATACAGCTTGCTCGCCGGGATCGCCGTGTCGTTGCCCTCGGTGCCGAGGCCGAACAGCAGCGTGTTGTTGAGCGTTCGCCGGTCGATGGCGAGCGACAGGGCGTGCCGCCAGCGGACGTCGCGGTTGAGCGCGCGCCAGCCGGGATCAAGGGTCGTCAGGTTCGGATAGAGCGCGATCTCCGAGCCGCGCGCTATCGGCCACAGGTTGGTGCGGTAGCCGTGCGCCCGCTCGCCCTCCTTGAGGCTCGGGATGTCGGGCATCGTCAAGCCGCGAAACATCAAGTCGGCCTCGCCCGCATTGGTCTTGGCGACGAGCAGCCCGGTCGAAGCCACGTCCATGACGATGCGGTCGAGGTAGGGCAGCTGCGTGCCCGCGGTGTCGACGCGATGGTAATGCGGGTTGCGCTCGAACACGAAGCGCGTCGCCGGCGCGCGAGTCCGCGGGCGCCAGCCCTGCAGCGTCGGCGCATCGGGATTGTTGAGCTCGTAGTTGTCGTCCATCCGGTTGTGCAGCGCCGCCCAGCCGCGAAGCTTCTGAGACTTGGCCGCCGCCTCGGCCTTGTCGCGGCCGACGTATCGCGGGTGGACCATCTTGAGGTAATGCGCCGGACGGTAGATCAGAGGGTCGCGTGGTGCGGCCAGCGCCGGCAGGAAACGTGGGTTCGGCCGCTCCCAGACGTAGCGCACGGACATCGGATCGACGATCTCGACCACGGGCGGACGGCCGTCGACCAGCAGGAAGTCGGGCGGCCCGCCCGGACTCAGGTCACGATCGTTCGCGACGTCCTCCCAGTAGTAGCGGAAGTCCTCGGTGGTGAAGGGTTCGCCGTCGGACCAGCGGTGGCCCTTGCGCAGGGTGAAGGTGAACCGTCCGCCCTCGACCGCGACAGCGGCGAGCACGTCGGGCTGCAGTACGAGGTCGGCATCGTACCCGACGAGGCGGGTGTAGCCGTAGACCGAGAGGTAGCGAACGTCCCGCGCCTTCGCGATCAGCGTGCGGATCGTCCCGCCGCGCGTGCCGAGCTTCCGCCCGGCGGTGAGGGGATCGACGACCAGCGGGGTTTCGGGTGGCCTTGGCGCTGGGGTATCCGCGCGGGCGAAACGTGGGACGAGGAAGGCCACCGGGGCGACCGCGACGCCGACCAGAAACGCGCGGCGGGATAGGCCGCCATCCGACATGTGCACGTCGTGCCTGTCCCGATCGTTCACGCCGCCCTCCCGCTCGCGGTTGGCACCGGGGGATGCACCGACACGTAGGTGAGCCGCGCCGGCGAGTAGCCGGTCGCGCGGTGCAGGTCGTCGAAAGCGTGGGCGTGGGCGATGCCGGCGGCGGCTTCGCGGGCGAGCGGGTCGTCGATCGCCTGTTCGAAGCTGCGGCCGTTGCGCTGCCAGCGGATCGGTTCGGCTGCAGCGTGCCGAGACGCATCGCGAAGGGTCTCGATCATCGCGATGGTCGGGTGCGCCGGGCCGCCGTGGGCGTGGATGCGATGGCCGGCGGCGTCGTCGTCGAACAGCAGGCGATTGAGCCCTAAGCACCGAGCCTCGACCACGCGGCGCGCCTGCGAGACGTGGTCGTCGAAGAACGCGACCGTCTTCGCCGGATCGAGCCGCGACCAGTCTGCCGTCGACCAGTCGGCGGTGCTGTAATGCGCCCGCGGGTCGCGATAGTGCAGGTTCGACAGGTCCGGATCGTGGCAATGGACCGTCGCATCCGGGCAGGCCTGCCGGATCACCCAGGTCGTCAGCCCGCGGAATACGCCGGATTCGATCACCGTGGCCGGCGCTAGCGCCCGCATCGCGACATAGAGCTGGAGCGCGCCGTTGAAGCCGCTGCCGCCGCGCCGCTGGCGTACCGGCGCCGTCGGGATCAACGCCCAGAACTGTCGCGTCGCCGCGTGCACGTCGAGCGCGGTCGCGATCCCCGACGAGGCGAGGTCGCGCTCCAGACTTTCGGCTGCGAAGCGGAGGAGTAGCTCGACCTCGCGCGGCGAGGTCGGCCGGTGCGACCAGTCGGGGGCGGCGGGCACGAGGTCGTAGCCGAGCCGGTCGAAGAATGGCGCGAGCACCCGGCGGCGAAGGCGTTCCAGGGTGCGCGACGGGTGGGGCGCGCTCATGCGGCGCGCCGCGCGTCGGCCGCGCCTTGCCGGACGAAGTAGCCCGGCTCGATCTCGACCATGTGCCCGGCCTCGTCCGGCGCCAGCCGGTACGGTTCCGGCCAGCGGACCGGGTCGGAATGGTCGCCGGTGATCGCAGAGAAATCGAGCGGGTGGTCGAGGCTCGGGTCGGGCACCGCGGCGAGCAGGGCACGGGTGTAGGGGTGAATCGGGTTGCGGAACAGGGCGGCCTTCGGGGCCTGCCCCACGATCCGCCCACGGCACATCACCGCAATGGTATCCGCCATGTAGTCGATCACTGCGAGGTTGTGGGAGACGATGAGGTAGGACAGGCCGAGCGCGGCCTGCAAGTCTTTCAGCAGGTTCAGGATCTGCGCCTGCACCGAGACGTCCAGCGCCGAGACCGGCTCGTCGAGTACCAGCACCTTCGGATCGAGGGCGAGTGCGCGGGCGATGCCGATGCGCTGGCGCTGGCCGCCCGAGAAAGCGTGCGGATAGCGCCCGAGCGCGCCGGCCTCAAGGCCGACCATGGCCATCAGCGCCTCGGCCCGCGCCCGGCGCTCGCGGGTGCCGATTCTGTGGATCTCCATCGGCTCGGTCAGGATCTGGCGCACGGTCATGCGCGGATCGAGGGAGGCGTAGGGGTCCTGGAACACGAACTGCACGGCGCGGCGGTAGGCGAACAGGTCGGCGCCGGCCAGGGCGTGGATGTCACGCGGGCCGCTGCCGTCGTTAAACAGCACCCGGCCGGAATCGGGGGTGAGCGCACGCATCACCATCTTCGACACGGTGGTCTTGCCCGAGCCGGATTCGCCGACGAGGCCGAGCGTCGTGCCGGGGGCGAGGTCGAGCGACACGTCGGAGACCGCCCGCACCACCCGCGGCGGGCCGCCGAACCGCCCGGAGCGTAGAGTGAAGGTCTTGGAGACGCCGGCGACGCGCAGGATCGGGCCGTCGATCGCGACGGGCTTGCGCGCCGGCGGGATGACCGCCTTCGCCGGGCGGATCGGGGTCAGGCGCTCGCCCGGCGCCATGTCGAAGCGCGGTACGGCGTGGAGCAGCGCTTTGAGGTAGGCGTGGCCGGGCTTTCGCATCACCGTGTCGCGCGGGCCGGCCTCGACGAGGCGGCCGCGATACAGCACCGCCACGTCGTGGGCCACGTTGGCGACGACCCCGAGGTCGTGGGTGATCAGCAGGATCGCCATGCCGGTCTCGTCCTGTAGCCGGGTCAGCAGCGCGAGGATCTGGGCCTGGGTCGTCACGTCGAGCGCCGTCGTCGGCTCGTCGGCCACCAACAGGGCGGGCTTGAGGATCAGCGCCATCGCGATCATCGCGCGCTGGCGCAGGCCCCCCGAGAGCTCGAACGGGTAGGTGTGGAGCGCGCGCTCCGGGTCGGGGAAGCCGACGCGGGCGAAGGCATCCTTCGCCCGCGCGTCGGCTTCGGCGCGGCTGGCGTTCGCGTGGATGCGCAGCGCCTCACCGACCTGGTCGCCGATGGTATGGAGCGGCGACAGGCAGGTCATCGGCTCCTGGAAGATCATCGCGATGCCGGCTCCGCGGATCGCGCGTATCTCCGGTCCGTCTGGGGGAAGCGCGGCGATGTCGGTCGCGCCGCGGCCGGTGTCGAACAGGATGCGGCCGCCGCTGATCGTGGCCGCCCGCGGCAGGATGCGCAGGATCGCCTGCGCGGTCACCGACTTGCCCGAGCCGGATTCCCCGACCAGCGCCAGCGTCCGCCCGCGCGTCACGTCGAGAGAAAGGCCGTGCAGAGCGCGGAACGGCGCACCTTGGCCGCCGAAGTCGACCTGCAGGTTCTGGATGGACAGGAGCGGGCTCAAGCGATCCTCGCGGGCGCGTCGGCGGCCTGAGTCCAGCACGCCGACGCCACCTCGTCCACCGCCGACGGCTGGAACAGTTGCCGCGGGTCGCGGATCGCTACCGCCTCGTGCCGGGCCAGAAGTGCCATCAGCGCATCGAGGAAGTCCCAGATCGCTGCGTCGTGGGCCAGATGATGGGTGAGCAGACCGATCGGGCCGCTAGCTTCCTCCGTGATCGCCCTACACAAGGTATCGACCAGCCGCTCTGGATCGACGAGCGAGCGCGTGCCGCGCCAGTCGATCGGATCGAGCATTACGTCGGCGCGCACGAGGCCGGGTACCGCCGACGCTGGTACGGACGACAGGCCGCGATAACCGAGCGCTGGCAGAGCGGCGGCGAGGTCGGGCGCGAGGCGATTCCACGGTGGCACGAAAACCGGCAGCAGCCGATCCGCTGGAAGCCGGTCACGGGCGAGGCGCAGCCCCTCCGCGGCGTCGGCGATGACGACCGGCAGCGAGCGGTCGGCGCCGAATTCGGACGGCTTGCCGCCGGGCGCCGCATGGTTCGCATGCGCGAGGCCGTGCACCGCGAGGCTGACGCGCTCCGTATCGGCCAGCCGCGCGCCGAGGGACGGCGCGACGCCCGCCGGGATCGCCGCGACGAGGAGCGGTGCCGCTACCGATTCAGCGAGTGCAAGCAGCCGGTCGAGTGCCGGGGTCGCGGCGACGGCGTCGTCGTCGCGCCACCAGATCGAAACCGCGCGGCCGTTCTCACCTCCGTCGTCGAGGATGGCGCGTAGGTAGTCGAAGGGACTTTTCTTCGCCCTTGTGACCCGACCGCGCGCAACGAAGAGCGCTTCCACGATGGCAACGGTACGCTTCGCTCCGCCGAGATCGATGCCTTGCGCGGTGGGGGATGGCGCCCCGCCGACCGCTTCCACTGCGTCGATGAGGGCGGCCGCGGAGAGCGCACTCTCGGGCACGACTCGGGCAATGGCGCGGGTAGCGAGGTGCGCGGCACGCAGGCTCTGCTCGGTCTCGGCACCGGCCGCGAACGGCACCAGCACGGAGGGCGTCCGGGTGGCGAGGAGGTCCACAGCGGTGTTGTAGCCACAGGCGCTCACTGACACAGCCGCCCGCGCCAGCAGCGGCCGGTAATTTGGTACCGCCCGCGTCAGCACCCCGTCTGCGAGCTCCGCCCCCACGGCGTCGAACGCGGCCTGCGCGATGCCGTTGCCGGCGAGGATGCGCCAGCCGAGGTCCGGGCGTTGCCGTGCAGCGTCGGCCGCTGCGCGGCAGAGGTCGAGCCCGGCTGCGCTCGATCCGGCCGAGACCAGGATGCCCGAGCGGGTCCTGCCTGCCTCGACCGGCTCCGCAGCCTCGTCGACGTAGCCGGTGTAGCGCAGTTTCGGCCTCAGCCCAGCGTCTACCGGCCAGGAGGCGTCTAGGGGGAGAAGAGCGGGATCGCCGTGCACCAGCACCGCGTCGTACAGGGCGGCGATCTGAGCATGGGCCGTTCGGACCTTCTCGGGCTTGGCCGGCGCCACGAGCACGTCGCGGATCGAGGCGAGGATAAGCGGGCGCGGGCGCCGCGCCGCGGCGGCCTCGACGAGGTCGAGGTATTCGGCGGCGAGCGCCCGGCGACCGAAGGGGAATAGCTCGGTGACGACCACGTCGGGCGCAGCCTCGTCCAGCGCTTGCCGGAGCCGTGCCCGGCGCGCCGCAAGCAGGTCGACACCCGCTTCCTGCCCGTCCGGGCCGAGGAGTTTTGTAAAGGCGGTGCCGTTGACGTGCAGCGGCGGCAGTTGGACGTGGCGAAGGCCGTCGAGCCGCACTATCGGCGCCGGGTCGCCGCCCGACGCCAGCGTCACCGCATGGCCGGCGGCGGCGAAGGCGCGCCCGATTGCGGCGGCTCGCGTCAGGTGCCCGGCGCCGAGGAGGTGCGTGACGGCGATCAGCACCCGCATGCGCAGGCCCCCGTCGCCGGCGAACTCTCAGGCGCCGCGCGCCGCGGCAGTTCGATCCCGGCCGAGGCGGCGAGCCGCCCGGCGATCAGATCGATGCCCGCGTCGAGGGAGAAATCCTGCAGCAGGCGCGTATGGGCGGCGTCCGCGAGGCGCCGCCGCTGGGCCGGATCGCCGGCCAATGCGAGAATCGCCGCCGCCAGCGCCGCCGGATCGCCGGGCGGGACCAGGCATCCTTCGACCCCGTCGGTGATGAACTCCGGCGTCCCGGCGAAGGCCGTGGCGAGGATTGGCAGCCCCTGCGATGCGGCCTCCATCAGCACGTTCGGCAGGCCGTCGCGGTCGCCGGAGGGCGCAGGCTTGGTCGGCAGCACGAACAGGTCGGCCGCCCGCATCGCCGCAACGACCGCCGGCTGGGCCAGCGCACCGTGGAAGGTGATGCGAGATGCGAGCCCACGTTCGGTGACGCGAGCCTTCAGAGCGTCCCGCAACTCGCCGCCGCCGACGAGGTCGAGGCGCCAGTTCAAGGTCGGCGGCAGGCTCGCCAGCGCCTCGATCAGGTCGTCGTGCCCTTTTTTGGGGACGAGGCGGCCGACACAAAGCAGGCGGATCGGGTCGCCAGCATCCGTGCCGTCCCGCGGCGGGCGGGCAGCCGGCTCGGGAAACCGCGCGAGGTCGAGGCCGTGATAGGCGAGCGCGACGTGGCCGGGTTCCGGGTCAACGCGTCCGGACACCGCCCGCAGGCGCCCGAGCCCGTCGCGGGTGCAGGTCACCCCCCAGGCCGCGTCGGCGAGCTTGTCGGCGAGTTCCCGGTCAGGCGTCGTCCAGATGTCCTTGGCGTGGGCCGAGAAGCTCCAGCTTCGCCCGGTCAGCAGCGCGGCGTAGCAGGCGACGCTGGCCGGCGTGTGCAGGAAGTGCGCGTGCAGGTGATCGACCGCGTCGGGCAGCTCCCGGGCCAGCACCAGGGCCTGCCCGAGGCGGCGCACGCGCGAGGCGGTCGGATCGCGCAGCAGATCACCCGTGAATTGTCGGACCAGGGCGCCGAAGCGCCGGCGCCGAAGGCCCGAGGCCAGCGCCCGCAGCACCCGCAGCGGCGCCTCGTGCAGGTATTCGGGCAAATAGAAGACCGGCGCCGCGATCGCGCCGTGCATCGGATGGCGGCTCGCGTTGGTCGGGCGGCGCAGCGACCAGATCGCCAGCGTGAGGCCGCGCCCTTCGAGCGCCAGGATCTCCTGGGCGATGAAGGTCTCCGACAGCCGTGGATAGCCCTTCAGCACGATCGCGATGCCGGCTTCGCTCACGCCCGGTCCCCGAGCGCGAGAGCCGGGGCGGCGGCGTTCAGCGCGCGGACGCGCTCGGCGATCCGGTCGAGGCCGCCGAGCAGGTCCGGGATGTTCGCGCGCGAGGGGCGCGCCTGGTCGGGGAGGGCGCGGAGCGCAGCCGCCATGCGCGCAGGATCGCGCCCGTCCGCCTCCAGCACGGTGCGGGCGAGACCGAGGCTCTCGGCGGCCGTCGCGCGAATTTCCTGCTCCCGACGTGGGGTCGTGCGCGGCACCAGCACCGCGCGCTTGTCGAAGGATAGGATCTCGCAGAACGTGTTGTAGCCGCCCATGGCTACTACGCCGCTGGCTTTCTCCATCAACAACTCTATCTCGCTGTCGAAGGTGATCGCCGAGACGTTCCGTCCGATCCGCGCGATCCGCCCGAGGAACGCCGCACGGCTCTCGGGCGCCAGGAAAGGGCCGAAGGCGACCAGCGCCGGCAGCGGGATGCCGGGGTCGGCCTCGTAGGCCGAGATCACCCAGTCGATCAGCCCGTCGCCGTCGCCGCCGCCGCCGGCGGTCACCAGGATGAACGGCTCGGCCGCGACGCCGGGCTCGGCCCGGTCGGGGCGGGGCGGGGGCGCAGCGCGGCGGAGGTAGCCGGTATAGGTCGTGCGGTCGGCGAAGTCGGCGCCGACGGGGAGCGCGGCCAGCGGCCGGTGGATGCGCGACAGCCCGTAGACCCAGATCTCGTCGTAGAAGCTGCGGACCGCCTCGGAGGACCCCTTGCGCTCCCATTCCGGCGCGAGCAGCTCGGGCGCGTCGAGGACGTCGCGCAGGCCCAGCACCACGCGGCAGTCGCGGGCGCGCAGATGCTCCAGCGTCGCCAGCATCTCGCCGTGGAAGCCCGTCGGCTCCTTGTCGACGATCAGCAGGTCTGGCCGGAAGTCCCGCGCGGTGCGCAGGACGATGTCGGCGCGCCGGGCCACCGTCTCCGGCAGCGGCACCTGCGGGTCGAGGCCGGCATAGCTGCCGTCGGGCCGCTTGGTCACGCCCGGCACCCGCACCGCGGAGACGCCGCGGGCGAAGGCGAACCGATCCACCACCGCGGAGCCGGAGACGATCACCGCCTCGACCTCGCCGGTGCCGGCGAGCGCGTTCGCGATCGTGCGCGAGCGGCGCAGGTGCCCGAGCCCGAAGGTGTCGTGGCTATAGATCAGGACGCGGCTCGCGCGCATCACGGTCTCATCCTCGAACGCCCCCTTGCCGCATCGCGATCCGCCTCTCGGCCGCGCCGCCGCACTCGCAGCGTCGCAGCCGGCCTGCGGTCGCACAAGCCGGGCCGCCGTGACAATGCCCGCGGGAGGACGGCCGTGACGGTCGGCGGCACCTGTGAGTTGTCGCACGCCCGCACTTCGCCTTTCCGTCGCAGGGTGACATGCGTGTGACGCGCGGGCCTACGAGGCTGTATGGGGAGCGTGGCGGAGGCCGGGGAGGGGTGATGCGCGATCTGGAGCCGACGCTCTTCGGCTATATCTGGCGGCATTCGCGGCGCGACCAGCTCGCGATCTGCGCCGTCGTGCTCGCGTCGCTGCCGTTCTACTTCGCCTCGCTCGACCTGCCCAAGCGCATCGTCAACGACGCCATCTCCGGCAAGGCGTTCAAGAACGGGCACGACACGGTCGACTTCCTCGACCTGATCATCCACTGGCCCGGCTGGCTCGGCGGCGACGAGGACGTGCTGTTCTCCGGCTTCCAGGTCGACCGCACCGGGTTGCTGTTCGGGCTGTCCGGGCTGTTCCTGACGCTCGTGCTGATCAACGGCGCGTTCAAATTCTGGATCAACCTGAGCAAGGGCGTCCTCGGCGAGCGCATGCTGCGGCGCCTGCGCTTCGAGCTGTTCTCGCTGATGCTCCGCTTCACGCCGGAGACCACCCGCGAGGTGAAGTCGTCGGAGACCGCGACCATCATCCGCGACGAAGTCGAGCCGATCGGCGCCTTCATCGGCGACGCGCTCGTGGTGCCGTGCTTCCTTGGGACTCAGGCGGCGACGGCGCTGATTTTCATCCTGATGCAGAATTTGTGGCTCGGCCTCGTCGCCGGGTCGATCGTGATGGTGCAGATCATCGTGATCCCGCGCCTGCGCCGCGAGATCATCCGTCTGAGCCGGCGGCGGCAGATCGCGTCGCGCAGCTTCGCAGGCCGGGTCGGCGAGGTGCTGGACGGGCTCGAGGCGGTCACCGTCAACGACACCGGCCGCTGGGAGCGCGCCGAGATCGGCGGGCGATTGTTCAGCCTCTACGATTTGCGATTGCGCATCTATCGACGCAAGTTTCTCGTCAAGTACCTGAACAACCTTCTCGCACAGATCACGCCATTCCTGTTCTACGCGATCGGCGGCTTGTTCGCGCTGCGCGGCCAGCTCGACATCGGCCAGCTCGTGGCGGTGCTGGCCGCCTACCGAGACCTGCCGCCGCCGCTGAAGGAGCTGATCGACTGGGACCAGCAGCGCCTCGACGTCGAGGTGAAGTACGAGACCGTCGCCGCCCACTTCGCGCCGCACCGCCTCCGGCCGTCCGAGCCCGAGGGCGAGGGCCTGGTTCGGCCGCTCGGCGGCCCGCTCGAGCTGGACGGCGTCAGCCTCAAGGACCCCCTCGGCGGCCCCGCGCTCGAACTCGGCGGCGTCAGCCTCGCGATGCCGGTGCAGGCGGCGATCCTGGCGCCGGCCGGCGGCCTCGGCCACGTCGTCGCGCGCCTGGTCGCCGGGCTGCAGGTGCCGCAGGGCGGGACGGTGCGGGTCGGCGGCGTGGACGTCACCACCCTGCCGCAGGCCCGGCGCGCCCGCGCGATCGCCTATGCCGGGCCGGAGCCGGTGCTGTTCCCCGGCACGATCCGCGACAACCTCGCCTACGGCCTGCGCCGGCGCCCGGTGATCCGCGACGACGCGGCCACCCCCGAGCGCGCGCGGCGCCGCCGCGCCGAGGCCCGGCGCACGGGAAACCCGATCGAGGACGCGGGCGATCCGTGGATCGACTACGCCGCCCTCGGCGTCGCGGACGCCGCCGCCCTCGACGCCCGCATGCTCGACCTGCTGAACCGCCTCGGCATGGGCGACGACCTCTACCGCTTCGGCCTTGGCGCCTACAGCCTCGTGCGCCACGATTCCGACCCGGGGCGCCGGGTCGTCGCCGCGCGCCGGAAGCTGCAGCAGCACTTCGCCGCCGCGGGCATGGGCGACCTCCTGATCCCCTTCGATCCGCGGCGCTACAACGAGCAGGCGACGATCGCCGAGAACCTCCTGTTCGGCGTCCCCACCGTGCCGGAGCTGACCGGGCGCGACCTCGCCGCCGAGCCGCGCTTCCGCGCCGCGCTGGACAAGCTGTTCCTGCTCGACGACCTCGCCCGGATGGGCGTGGCGATCGCCCGCAACCTCGTCGAGATCTTCCGCGACGTGCCTCCGGGCCATCCGCTGTTCCGACGGTTCTCGCTGATCGCGCCGGACGAGCTGCCGGTCTTCGAGCAGCGGCTCTCGGCGTTGGACGCCGACGAGACGCCCCCGGCCGCCGACAACGAGGCGTTCCTCGCCCTGGCGCTGGCCTACGTCGAGCCGCGCCAGCGCCTCGGCCTCCTCGACGGGCCCTATCAGGCCCGCCTCGTGGCGGCGCGCTACGCGATCCGCGAGGCCCTGCGGCGCGAGGACGGCGAAGAGGACGGCGAAGAGGACGTGGAGCCCTACGATCCCGAGCGGATCAACCGGCACAGCTCGGTGCTCGACGCGCTGCTCTTCGGCCGGATCAACACCGCGCGCATGCACGGCGAGGCCGAGATCCAGCGCCAGGTCCGCCTCGTCGTGAAGGAGTTCGACCTCGAACGCGGCATCCGCCTGCGCGGGCTGGAGTTCAACGTGGGCAACCGCGGCCGCCTGCTCACGCCGCGCCAGCAGGCCATCGTGGATCTCGCCCGCGCGATCCTGCGGCGCCCGGAGATCCTCGTCGTTGACGGCACGATTCCGCATCTGGACGGCGGCGCCGACGCCCTGATGGCGGCCGTGACCAGCGGCGGCCCGCGGATCAGCCTCCTGGCTGTCGCCGCGACCGACGCCGAGGCGGCGCCGTTCCCGGTGCGGCTGCGTTTCGACAAGACCGGCGCCGTGACCGTCGACGCAGAGCGGAAGCCGGAGACCCCGGCACCGGAAAACGCGACTCCGGAAAACTTGGAACCGGAGACCCCGGCACCGGAGGCCTCGGCACCGAAGACCTCGGCACCGGAAAACGCGACACCCGAAGTCATGGAGCCGGCGGCACGCACGGCCTGATGCGGGCGACGAAACCCGTCTTGTCCGCTCAAGATCGCGGTATCGGAAACCGATTTCTCACCTTCGCCTCGACAAGATGCGGAAGAACCGTCATGGAATACGGTACGCGCTCGCGCGTTCCTGCCCCAAATCGAAGAGAATCATACGCCGCATGTTGCGCAGCCGTGTGCGACGGTCCTTTACCGTCGAGGTCAAGTCGAAGAACCGCCATACCCCGTCCTGGCCGGAAGACCCCACCCCGTCGCCCGTGAACTGGGCCGCGCTGGATCCGGCGCCCGAGACCCCGTCGCCCTTCGACGCGTTCTGGCCCGACGAGGCCGCCGCCCCGGCGCCCGCGACGCCGGCGGAGAAGCCGCGGCGCATCCTGCCGAGCCTGATCGTGGCCGAGCCGGAGCCCGAGCCCGAGACGGTCGAGCCGGCCTCCGCGCGCGAGCCTCGACTGCCGCGGGTCCGGCGGGTGAAGCCGCCGCAAGAGCGCCCTGAGCAATCACACGCCGAGGCTGCGCGGCCCGAGGTGGCGCGGCCAGCGGCGATCTGGTCGTTCGCCGACATCGCCGACGCCGCCTCCGAGCCGGCCGTCGCCGCGATGCCGCCGGTCCAGGCTCGCCCGACGCCGGTCGCCCCGGCGCCCACGGCGTCGCGCAAGGTCGTGACGCCCCGCACGGCCAAGCCCGCGCTCGCACCGGGCGAACGTTGGAAGCGGCGCCTGCCGCGCTCCTGCCGCTAGGACGGTCTGCACCGCGGGGGAGGCCGCCTCGCGGCCCGTGATCCAAGGATCATGGGCGCTTCTCCGTCAGGCCGCCCGGCGCACGGCGTAGCGATAGCGGCGGCCATCCGCGTCGAGCAGTTCGCTGTCCGAGGTCTCGCGCCAGACCACGTCGTCCTCCGGGCGCGCCGCATCGGTCAGCTCGGTGCCGCGCACGATGCTGAGGGCGAGGCCGGCGCCGTAATTGGTCGCGGCGGCCTCCGCGATGGCCGAGCCGATGTCGGCCTCGTCCGGCAGGCAGGCGAACAGGACGCCGTCGGCGATGGCGAGCGTGTAGGTTCCCATGGCGCGCTCCGCGGTTTTCGAAGCGCCGGACCGTATGACCTGGGTTTCCCCGCGGAAGCCCGGCCGGTGGGATGCTGCAATGCGGTAGGCGACGGACCAGGGCGCCGACGGGGCCGCTCCCCCGAGCGCAGGTGCGCGATGTCACGCGCCGGCCGGCTTCGGCCTCTGACGCGATCGTGTAGACATCACGAACCTTTCCCCGCCGCCGAACCCGCCGCACACCCATGACGGACCCGTTTCTCGATCGGCTCGCCGACCTCCTCGGCCCCGGAGGCCTCGTCGTCGGCGACGAGTTGGCGAGCCGGCCCGCGAGCTGGACCCGCGCCGCGGAGCCCTGCGCCGCGGCGGCGCTCGTGCGGCCCCGCAGCACCGATGAGGTCTCGGCGGTGCTGGCGGCCTGCCACGCGGCGGGGCGCGTCGTCGTCCCGCGCGGGGGCGCCACGGGCCTCGTCGATGGTATCCTCTGCGCACCCGGCGACATCGCCCTGTCGCTGGAGCGCATGACCGGGATCGAAGCGCTCGATCCCCTGGCGATGACGATGGTGGTCCGCACCGGCAACACCCTCGAGGCGGTGCAGGCGGCGGCGGAAGCCGCGGACCTGTTCTTCCCCCTCGACCTCGGCGCCCGCGGCTCGGCGACGGTCGGCGGCACGATCAGCACCAATGCCGGCGGCCTGCGGGTGCTGCGCTACGGCATGATGCGCGAGATGGTGCTCGGCCTCGAAGCGGTGCTCGCCGACGGCACCGTGGTCTCGTCGATGCGGCCGCTGATCAAGAACAACACCGGGCTAGATCTCAAGCAGCTCTTCGTCGGCACGGAAGGGACGCTCGGCGTGGTCACCCGCGCGGTGCTGCGCCTGCGCCCGGCGCCGGTCGGCTACGCCACCGCCCTCGTCGCCTGCGCCGACGTCGACGCCGCCGCCGCCATCCTTTCCCGCGCGCAACGGGCGTTCCAGGGCCGGGTCTCGTCCTTCGAGGGGATGTGGCCGGACTTCTACCGCGCGATGACCGCGCCGGGCCGCTTCGCCCCGCCGCTGCACCGGGAGCACCCGTACTACGCGCTGATCGAGGTCGAGTGCGTGCCCGAGGAGGAGCCGCGCTTCCTGAGCCTGCTCGAAACCCTGATGACGGAGGAGATCGTGCGCGACGCCGTGATCTCGGCCTCCGAGGAGCAGCGCCGCGCGCTCTGGCGCATCCGCGACCGGGTCGAGCTGCTGGGAGAGGCCGGGCTGGCCCGCCCGTTCGACGTCAGCGTGCCGCTCTCGGCCATGGCCGGCTACGTCGCCGAGGCGAGCGCCCGGATCGCCGCGATCCACCCGGATGCGGGCAGCGTCGCCTACGGCCATGTCGGCGACAACAACATCCATTGGAACACCGCGCGGCTGCCCGACCCCGCCCTCGAAGCCCAGGTGGAGGCGGCGATCTACGAGCCGCTCGCCGCGCTCCAAGGGTCGGTTTCGGCCGAGCACGGCATCGGCCTGGAGAAGCGCGGCAAGCTCGGGCTGTCGCGCTCCGCGGCCGAGATCGCGACGATGCGGGCGGTGAAGCGCGCGCTCGATCCCAAGGGCATCCTCAATCCGGGCAAGATCTTTTCGGATCCCGTGGACTGATCCGCCTCCGTTCTTCCGGATCAGAAGCCGACGCGGTCGCCGCCCTTCAGGGACAGCATCGCGCGGGCGTCGTCCGGCGTGGCGACCTCCAGGCCCAGCCCTTCGATAATGCGGCGGACCTGGGCGACCTGCTCGGCGTTCGATTGCGCCAGCCGCCCCGGGCCGCCCCACAGGCTGTCCTCCAGCCCGACGCGGACGTTGCCGCCCATCGCCGCCGCCATCGCGGCGATGTTCATCTGGTTGCGCCCGGCACCGAGCACCGACCAGCGGTACTGGTCGCCGAACAGCCGGTCGGCGGTGCGCTTCATGTGCATCACGTCGTCCGGGTGCGAGCCGATGCCGCCCTGCAGCCCGAACACCGTCTGGATGAACAGCGGCGCCTTCACCAGCCCGCGGTCGAAGAAGTACTTCAGATTGTAGAGGTGGGCGGTGTCGTAGCACTCGAACTCGAACCGGGTGTCGTTGCCGGCGCAGGTGGTGAGGATGTGCTCGATCTGACCGAACGAGTTGCGGAAGATGATGTCCTTGTTTCCGAGGTACGTCCGCTCCCACGCGTGCTTCAGGTCCGTGAAGCGGTCGAGCATTCCGAACAGCCCGAAGTTCATCGAGCCGAGGTTGAGCGAGGCGACCTCCGGCTTGAAGGTCGCGGCCGGGCGCACCCGCTCCTCGATGGTCATCGTCGGCGCGCCGCCGGTGGTGATGTTCACCACGCAGTTCGAGCGCTGCTTGATGACGGGCAGGAACTTGGCGAAGGCCTCGGGCGTCTGGTCCGGCTCGCCGGTCACCGGGTTGCGGGCGTGCAGGTGGACGATGGCCGCGCCGGCCTCCGCCGCGCCGATCGCCGCGTCGGCGATCTCCTCCGGCGTCACCGGCAGGTACGGCGACATGCTCGGCGTGTGGATCGCGCCGGTGACGGCACAGGTGATGATGACTTTTCGCGCGCTCGCCATGGTCGCTCCGTCCCTGCCTGTCCGCTCGCTCCGGGTCGTTCGGTCCGGATTTAGGGCTGCCGGGTGCCGCGGGCAAAGCCCTGGCCGCAGGCTCAGGCCGGGCGCGAACCGGCCGCCGGCCGTCTCAGGCGGCGCCAGCCCATCGCCACGCCGGAGGCCGCGACCACCGAGCCGGCCGCGAGCAGCAGGAGCATGAACCCGTCCCAGGCCGGGCGGTGGCGCACCAGCAGGCCGAAGTCCAAGGTGTGCAGCAGCTCGAAACCCCAGCGCTCGGCCCGGCCCGACCGGTCGAGCCGGCTCAGGATCTCGCCGGTGGCGGGGTCGATGTGGAACCACGTCGCCGCCGGGTCGTCGAAGACCACGCGGAGCACCGGCAGGCGACGTCGGCGGTGGTGCGAGGTCCAGTAGAAGTCCTCGCGGTCGAGCCGGATCGCGTCCATCGATCCGGCCTCCGGGACCAGACGTCGGGCAGCCGCCGCGACCCGCCCGGGCGCGACCGTCGGCGTGCCGCAGCAGGGCACCTCCCGGCCGTCGCGGCAGGCGATCGGCGCGAGCGGCGCGCCGCCGAGCCAGGTGAAGCGCACCTCCGCCGCCGCCGCGCAGGCTTGGCCGCGGATCGATGCGAGGTCGAGCCCGGTGCGGGCGCCGGGCGCGTCGGCGTAGCGCTCCAGCATCGCCTGCGTCGGCGCAGACGGGGAGAACCAGCGGTTCGGGTTCATCGAGAGCCAGCCGCTGACGACGAAGCTCAGCAGCGCCAAGCCGCCGACCAGCCCGCCGACATGGTGCCACCGCGCCAGGCCGCGATAGGGCGTCGCCGCGCCGGAGGGATAGCGGCGGGCGAGCCGCAGCCGCACCAGCCCGAGCGCGAACCCGGTGACGCCCGAGACCACCGCGATCCCGGACACCCACAGGATCACCATGCGCCACAGATCGGCCTTCGCCCGCAGCGGCGTGACGTAGAGCCAGTGCGGGACCGCGCCGAACCAGTTCCAGAACCGCTCGTGCCGCGTGGTGTCGAGGACGACGGCGCCGGTCGGCTCCGAGACGTAGAGCTCGGTGCCCTCCGGGTCGCCGAGCGCGATGCGGTGGAGCGGGCGCGCGGCGTCGTAGCGCTGGTGCACCGTCCACAGGTCGTAGACGACGGTCTCGCGGAACGCCGGGTGCCGGCTGCGCGGATCGTGCCCCGCGACGGCGAGCGCCTCGTCGGGCGTCGCCGGGCCGATCGGGCGCCCGTCGACCGCCGAGACGGCGCGGCGTGCGCCGTCCCATCCGACGACGCGGTAGACCGGCTCGGCGCCCCGCATCGACAGGCTTAAGCCCCGGGGAAAGCGCGCTTCGCCGGCGAGCGCCGCGTCGGGCTCCACCCGGACCGCGTCCCAGGCGATCGCGGGCAGGCCGGCGCGGCGCTCGGGCTCGGTGAGCGTGGGGTAGGCGACGTACATCATCACCGCGCCGCTCGCGAACCACATCGCGAAGAACAGGCCGGTGGCGATGCCGAGCCAGCGGTGGCCGAGATGCAGCCAGCGCTTGCCGGCCTTCGCCAACGCGCGTGCGGAGGACGCCATCTCAGAACGCCGTCGTGAAGGCGACTTCGACCGAGCGCGGGCGCCCGAGCAGCCAGTTCGTGCCGACGCCGTCCACCGCGTTGCCGCTGATCGCGTAGACCTTGTCGAACAGGTTGAAGACGCGGAACGACAGGCGCGAGGCCGGCGTGACCTGATGGTCGAGGCCGAGGTTGACCAGGCCGTAGGCCGGGCGCCGCGCGGTGTTGCCGAAGTCGCTGAACACCTCGCCGACATACTGGAACCCGACCCGCGCCTCCCAGCGCGGCGCGAAGGCGTAGTTGACCCAGAGGTTGGCCACGCGCTCGGGCACGTCGATCGGCTGCTTGCCGGCGTAGGAGACGGTCGCGCCGTCCACCGTCTGGTCGAAGGCGTCGTACTGAGCCCGCAGCAGGGCGAGGTTGGCGTCGAGCCGCCAGAGCGGCGTCACCTGCAGCGAGAACGCGGCCTCGACGCCGGTGGAGGATTGCCGCCCGACCTGGGTCGCGACGTTCGGCTGGCCCGGCACCGCCGAGATCAGGTTGTCCTTGACGATGCGGTAGCCGGCGAGCGTCCACTCGCCCCGGCCGTCCCAGAACACGCCCTTGGCGCCGACCTCGACCTGCTCGCCGGTGGAGAGCTTGAAGCCGGACAGCGACTGCGACAGCGTGATCAGGCTGTTGACCGGGTCGGTGGCGGTGGCGACCTGCGCGTAGAGCGCGGTGTCCGGCGTCGGGTTGAACACCAGCCCGAAGCGGTAGCCGAGCCCCTGGTAGGCCTTCTCGAACTGCGCGGTGCTCACGAGGTTCTCGCGTTGCAGGTTCGAGGCGTCGAAGCGGACGCCGCTGAGGAACGACAGCCGGTCCGAGAGGATCAGCCGGTTCTCGGCGAAGACCGAGGCCTGGTCGGTGCTGGTGGCGTAGGCCGGGCTCGCGCGGCCGTTCACCGGAAACAGCCCCGGATCGTAGCCGACCAGCGGCACGCTGGTGACGAGCCCGGACCCCACGGTCGAGAAGTTGTTGGTGTGGCGGAAGTCGACGTGGTTCACGTCGAAGCCGGCCAGGAAGTCGTTGCGGAAGCCGAGCAGCGTGCCCTTGAACGCGGCGTCGAACCGGTTCCCGACCTGCTCCTGTTGATGGTAGATCTCGGTGTAGTCGCTCCGGTCGACCAGGCCGGTGGTGCGGTTGAAGGCGTAGGTCTCGACGTCGAGCCAGTGGCGCCGGCTCTGCAGCCGGTAGGCGGTGTTGCGGATTGTGACGTCGGCGCTCGGCGTCCACTCGGTCTTGAACTGGGTCCAGTTGTCCGCCCAGGTGATCTTGGAGTCGCGGACGTTGTAGTTGCTGAACCGGATGCGGTCCAAGATGCGCCCCTCGACGAGCGGCGTCCCCCAGTAGCGCGCCGGCTCCTGGTAGCCGAGGTCGTGACTCAGGGTGAAGGCGAGGTCGGGCGTCGCCTGCAGCAGGAGCGCGCCCGAGATCGCGAGGTTGCGGAAGTCGCCCTCCGGGCTCATCCAGCCGCCGGCGCGGTTCCCGCTGACGTTGAGGCGGTAGGCGACCGCGTCGCCGATCGGGCCGCCGGAATCGAGCGCGAGCCGCGCGATGCCGTCCGAGCCGACCCCGGCCCGCACCACGTTGACGGGCGTGAAGGTCGGCTTCTTCGTCACGACGTTGATCACGCCGCCGATCGCCCCGTCGCCGTAGAGCACCGAGGCCGGCCCGCGCAGCACCTCGATGCGCTCGACGTTCCAGGTGTCGAACGGGAAGGTCACGGTGTTGGCGCCGACGAACAGTCGCGTGCCGTCGTAGAGCTGCTGGATCGAGTTCGGCCCCGAGAACCCGCGACTGGTGAAGGCGCCGTTGCCGTTGCCGGGCGCGGCGATGGTGGTGATGCCGGTGGCGTTCTGCGTCACGGCCTCGGCGATCGTGTCCTGCCCGCGCAAGCGCGCGGTCTCGCCGGAGATGATGTCGACGCTGCCGGGGGTCTCCAGCGGCGTGAGGCCGAGGCGGCTCGCGCCGCGATCGGGCGTGCGCAGGTTGAGGCCGACCGGCGCCGCGCGGGTCGGGCCGACGCCGTCGCCGGACACCGTCAGGGTGTCGAGCAGGACGCTCGACGGCTCCCCCGCGGCCGGCTGTGCGCTGGCCTCAAGTGGAGGGCCGGACGCGGCGAACGCCGTCGCGGCCAGCAGCAGGCGACGGGTCGTGCGCCCGCGGGATCGTGGGGATTTCCGGAAAACGAACATGGATCGGTTGCGGCTCTGACGGCGCGGCGCGACGGCCTGCCTGCCCAAACCCCTAAAGCGAATGTAACAATGTTACAATCGCGCGGTCGCCGCAACCCGAGGCGGCCGTCGGCGCACGCGGGCCGGGCGGCTGCGTGGGGGTCGGTCGGCGCGGGTCTCGCGGCTGGCAAGGGCATGGACGGGGCGTGCGGACGCGTGTGGTGGCACGTCACCGCGAACGAGGCCGCCCCGCGTCCGCCCGATCGGGCGCACGCGTCTCGACACCCGCCGAGGCACCCCGCCCGACGCGTTTCGCGTGTGACCACGACTGACGGCAGGTCTCCTGGCTCGCGGGTCGCTGCCCCTCATCGTCTTCCCAGGTGCCGTGACCCAGTGACGTGTTGATGGAGGGCTCGCCGCTTACAGTTGCGGGGGCAGCCGCGGCATCAGGCAAGCGCTTTCGCGCCCGGTCCTCACCGCGTTCCCTTTTGATCCCCGAAGGGAACCGTCCCGGCCAAGTGGCCGTGGCGGAGGCGCCGAGTCAACGCCTCGAATCACGACACTGTGAGTTGTGGCCCGGCGGCGACACGTGAAGCGCCTCCCGCCAAGCGCCCTCAGCCGTGCGATCCATCCCGCGCCGGCGCCTCGACGACGACGCTCGGCGGCAGCGTCCCGCCGGCGCCGCCCAGCACCGCGCCGAGGTTGCCGGGCGGGGCGGTCTCGGCGTCCGGCGTCGGCTCGCCGCCGGACGCGTGCTCGTCCGCCACCTCCGCCACCGCGGCCGTTGCGATCAGGCCGAGGCCGGCCGCGTGCCGGGCGATGGCGGTGCTGTCGGCGGCGATGACGAGGTGGCTGCCCGCTTCCGCCACCACCTGGGCCAACGCCTCGATCTCGCGGATGCGGTCGGCGTCGCGCGAGACGTTGCGGATGTAGACCGCCTTCACCCGGCCGGGATGGTCGGCGACGATCCGCCCGTACACCTCGGGGTCGTGCTGGCCGCTGTCGCCGATCAGCACGAAGGGCAGGTCGCGATAGAGCGACAGCATGTGGACGATCAGCGCGCGCTTGTGGTCCTCGGCCCGGCGGGGGAGGGGGTGCTTCCACGACAGGCCCCATTCGCGCAGGAACAGGATCGGGCCGACCGGGATGCCGTGGATCTTGAAGAACTCCGACAGCATCTCGTAGAGGCCCCACGGCGCCCGCGAGACGTAGAGCATCGGGTTGGCCTGGGTGCCGTCCGGGCCGACGTAGAGCGCCCGGTAGAGCGCGGCGACGCCGGGGAAGGCGACGCGGTTCTCGGCATCCTCCACGAACAGGCGCCACAGCATCTTTACCTTGTTCGCGACGCCGGTGCGCATCACCGTGTCGTCGATGTCGCTGACGACGACGCAGCCGGTGGCGCCCGGCGGCACGAACACCTGCGCCCGCGCCTGCACGGGCGGCTCGACCTCCAACGTCAGCGCGACCTCGTGCCAGCCCTGGTCGCCCGCGGGCAGGGATCGCGGGTTGAGGTGGACGCGGAAGTAGCCGTCGCGGTCGGTCTCCACCCGCGTCTGCGCGCCGCCGAAGCGCGCGGTGACGGCGGCGCCCTTCAGGGCCCGCCGGGCGATCCGCCGGGCGATGTCGCGCAGTTCCGTGCGCAGGCTCTCGTCGCCCGGCGCGGTGTCGGGGTGCGACTGGCGGAAGATGCGGCCGATCAGGAAGATCTCGTCGGGCGAGCCGTAGCCGCGATAGGGCTCGATCACGATGCCGCCGCGCCCCTGCGCGCGGCGCACCGGCCGGGCGACGAGCTTCAGCGCCCGGATCGCGCCCTTCCTCCAACGCCGCACGCCTGCCCCCATCGCTTCCCGTCCGCCTCTGCCGTCCGCCTTTGCGGCCGCGACGGTCAACGCCGCAACCGTCGCATCGGCACCCTCGCGCCGGCCCGTTCACGCGGGCGACCTTAAGGCTGCACCTCGGGCGAGCCTTCGGGGCCAGCTGGCTCGTCCATCAGCGGATGGAGGTCGCGCACCATGGACTTGAGGCGGTCGTCGAGGACGTGCGTGTAGATCTGCGTCGTCGAGATGTCGGCGTGGCCGAGCAGCTCCTGCACGATCCTGAGGTCGGCGCCGTTGTGCAGCAGGTGGCTCGCGAAGGCGTGGCGGAGCACGTGCGGGCTGACCTTGTCGGCGCGAAGGCCTGCCGCCTCCGCCGCCGCCTTCAGGTCGCGGGCGAAGGCCTGGCGGGTGAGGTGGCCGCTCTCGCTGTCGGCGGGAAACAGCCACGGCGACTCGCCCGGCGAGGCGGCGAGATGCCCGCGCATCGCGTCGCGCGCCAGCTCGGTCAGCGGCACCAGGCGCTCGCGCCCGCCCTTGCCGCGGACCACGAGGTAGCGCTCGCGGGTGGACGCCGCCGAGCGCGGCAGCGCGATCAGCTCGGAGACGCGCAGGCCCGTGGCGTAGAGCAGTTCGAGCAGGCACAGCATCCGCCGCGCCCGGCGGGCCTGGCCTTTCGCCTCGGCCGCATCCGCCGCGTCGGCCTGCGCGCGCGCCACCGCGAGCAGCCGGTCGACCTCGGCCACCGAGAGCACCTTCGGCAGCGTGCGGCCCCGGCGCGGGCCGGCGAGCGGCGCGCTCGGGTCGGATTCGGCCATGCCCTCGGCGTAGAGGAACTTGTGGAAGCCGCGGATGCAGGACAGCCGGCGCGCGGCCGACGCCGGCTTCAGGCCCCGCGGCTCGAGGGAGGCCACGTAGGCGCGAAGGCCCGCCGCCTCGATCTCGGCGAGGTCGAGACCTTCGTCGGCCAGGTAGCCGAAATAGTCGTCGAGGTCGCGCCGGTAGGCCTCGAGGGTGTTCTTCGCGGCCCCGCGCTCGGCGGCCAGCATGTCCAGGTAGGCCGCGATCTCGGGAGGCGTGGGCGGTTTGGGCTCGGGCGGGCGCGCCCGCTTCACCGAGCGCCCGGCTGGAGCTTCGAGGCGGGGATGGCGACGCTCATCTCCCGCGGCGTCGGCGTCACGAAGGTCGCGAGCGCGAACATGCCGGCGAAGACGAGGCCTGCCAGGATCGCGAGGGTGGCGAAGAAACGAAACAGGGTCGGCACAGGGGGCGAACCTCGGGGCACGCGGACGCAAGGGTACGTGGGGCGCAGCGGGAACGGTGCGTGTTTTGCGCTGCGGCACCTCGGGTTGCACCACGCCGCCGCGACGCTGGCAAGGCCCGCGGAGACACAGCGCGCGCGCGATTCGCCGAGACCACGCGGCGAACGCGCCTGCCCCGAGATACCGGGGGGCAGGGGGACAGGGAGGCGGGCCGCATGGGTGATAACCCCTCGGACTTGGTATATGACCCGGGGCTTCGCCGCCTGCGCGCCCGCACCCGCCGATCCGCCCGTCCGTTGCCAGCTATGCCGAGCCCCTTCAGATGACCACGCCCGAGCCGACGGGCGATCCGATCGAAGCGCGCCTGCGCCGGGCCCTCGGCTCGCGCTCGATCGTGCTCGTCGGCCTGATGGGGGCGGGCAAGAGCACCGTCGGCCGACGCCTGGCGAGTCGCCTGGGCCTGATCTTCAAGGACGCCGACATCGAGATCGAGGCGGCCGCCGGGCTGACCATCCCCGACATCTTCGCGATCTACGGCGAGCCGAGTTTTCGCGACGGCGAGGAGCGGGTGATCTCGCGCCTGCTGCGGGCGGGGCCGCTGGTGCTGGCCACCGGCGGCGGCGCGTTCATGCGCGAGACGACCCGGGCGCGGATCGCGGAATCGGGCGTCTCGGTCTGGCTGAAGGCCGAGCTCGACGTCTTGATGCGGCGCGTGCGCAAGCGCGGCAACCGCCCGCTGCTCCAGACCGAGGACCCGGAGCGGACCATGCGCGACCTGATGGACCTGCGCCATCCGGTCTACGCCGGCTCCGACGTGACCGCGCTGTCCCGCGACGTCGCCCACGACCGCGTCGTGCAGGACGTGCTCGACGCCCTCGACGCCTACCTCAACCCGCCCGACGAGAGCCGCGCGGTCGCCGCGCAGTGAACCCCGCATGACCGACCCGCTCACCGTCCACGTCCCCCTCGACCAGGGGCGCGACTACGACATCCTGATCGGCCGCGGCCTGATCGCCGGCGCCGGCGCCCGCGTCGCGGCTTTGGGCGGCAAGGCGGCGGTGATCGTCAGCGACGAGACCGTGGCGTCGCTCTACGGCGACGCCTTGCGCGCGAGCCTGGAAGATGCGGGCCTGCGCTCGGGCCTCGTCGCGGTGGCGCCGGGCGAGGCCTCGAAATCCTACGCGACCTATGCCGCGGTCTGCGACGGCCTGCTGACGCACAAGGTCGAGCGCGGCGACCTCGTGGTGGCGCTCGGCGGCGGGGTGGTCGGCGACCTCGCGGGCTTCGCCGCGGCGACCCTGCGGCGCGGCGTGCGCTTCGTGCAGGTGCCGACGAGCCTGCTCGCCCAGGTCGATTCCTCGGTCGGCGGCAAGACCGGGATCAACGCGCCGCTCGGCAAGAACCTGATCGGCGCGTTCCACCAGCCCCGCCTCGTGCTGGCCGACACGGCCACCCTCGACACGCTCTCGGAGCGCGAGATGCGGGCGGGCTACGCCGAGGTCGCCAAGTACGGCCTCATCGCCGACGCCGGCTTCTTCGACTGGTGCGAGGCCAACTGGCGCGGAATCTTCTCCGGCGGCCCGGAGCGCGACGAGGCGGTGGCGATCTGCTGCCGCGCCAAGGCCGGCGTCGTGGTCCGCGACGAGCGCGAGGACGGCGAGCGCGCGCTCTTGAACCTCGGCCACACCTTCGGCCACGCGCTGGAGCGCCTCACGGGCTACGAATCCGCCCGCCTCGTCCACGGCGAGGGTGTCGCGATCGGCTTGGCGCTGGCCTTCCGCTTCTCGGCCCGCCTCGGCCTGTGCCCCGGCCAGGATGCCGGCCGCGTCGCCAACCACCTCGCGCTCGCCGGCCTGCCGACCACGCTCCAGGCCGTGCCCGGGGGCTGCGGCGACGCCGACGCGCTGCTCGACGCCATGGCCCAGGACAAGAAGGTGAAGGACGGCGCGCTGACCTTCATCCTCGCCCGCGGCATCGGGCAGAGCTTCATCGCCCCGGGGATCGAGACGAACGCGGTGCGGGCGTTCCTGCAGGACGAGCTGGGGGGGGCGTGACGCGGCCACGGTTGAGCCGGTAGGAGGAAGCATCGATCCTCCCACCCTCCACCTCCGGATGAGGCTGTGAGAGGGAGCGGCGGCCGCAGCCTCGAATCATCCGCACCGCCGTTAACGGCCGCGGAACGCGCCACGCCTATTCTCGCGGCTCTAAGGCTCGCGCAGGTTTGGTCCACCCATGTACCCGTCACGGCTGGTCGCCGCCCGCATCGCGCGGATCGGGGACGATTTGCGCGCGCGGCTCGCCGACGAAGCCGGGCTGCTGCGCTTCGCGCGGCTGGCTGCCGCGTTTCTCGTGCCGACGGTTCTGGCGATCGCCTACCTCGCCTGCGGCACCGGCCCCGATCCGCGCCACAACTGGCTCGGAGACGTGATGGGCAGCGACCTCGCCCAGGTCTGGGTCGTCGGCCGGACGGCGCTGAGCGGGCGTGCGACCGAAGCCTACGAGCTGCCGACGCACCTGCAGAACCTCGCCGCCGCGTTCGGGCCGGACTGCCGGTTCGCGTGGCATTATCCGCCGGTGTTCCTGCTGGTGGCCTCGCCGCTCGCGCTGCTGTCGCCGCAGGGCGCGTTCCTCGCCTGGATCACCCTCTCGCTGGCGGTCTTCTCAGGCGCGCTCCTGGTGGCGACCGGGCGGCGCGACGCGGTGCTGCTCGGGCTCGCCCACCCGCTCTTGCTCTGCAACCTCACCTACGGCCAGAACGGTCTCGTCACCGCCGGACTGCTGACACTCGGCGCCGTGCTGGTCGACCGGCGGCCGTGGCTCGCCGGATGCTGCTTCGGTTTGGTCGCCTACAAGCCTCAGCTCGCGGCGCTGGCGCCGTTCCTCCTGCTGGTGACGGGCCGCCGGCACGCCCTCGCAGCCTGCCTCGCCACTGCGTTGGCGCTCTGCCTCGCATCCGTGGCCTTGTTCGGGGTCGCGCCCTGGCAGAGCTTCCTCGCGACCCTGTCGGAGACCAACCGCATCATCCTGCGCGAGGCCGGCGCCGGGCTCGACATCAACGCCAGCGCCTTCGGCGCGGTCCGGCTGGCCGGCGGCTCCTTCGCGGCGGCCTGGGCGGTGCAGGTCGCCGCCGGCCTCGCGGCGCTGGGCTTGGCCTGGCGTATATGGGCCGCCGACGGCGCCGTGGGCTTACGCGCGGCGACGCTGCTCGCCGCGGCGCCGATGGTCTCGCCCTACGTGCCCGTCTACGACCTCGCCCCGCTGGTCCCGGCGACGATCCTCCTCGCGCTCGCCGCCCACCGCGCGGGCGGGCTGCGCCGCCACGAGTGGGCGCTGATGCTCGCCGTGCCGCTGACCGCCTTGCTGCGTCTGGCGATGGCCTCGACGGGCATCTCGTTCGGCTTCCTCCTCGGCGTCGCGACCTTCGCCTGCATCGCCGCGCGGGCGCTGCCGCAGCGCACGACGCGCCTTGCGACCGCGGCGGCCCATCCCTGACCGTGTGCTTCCGAGGATAGGGAAATCCGGCGCCGAATCCCCTATGAGGGATGTCGCCGTCGCGCCTCGATCCCGAGCCTGCCGCCACGGCACAGGCTTGAAAACACGGCCCCATGGAAACCCACACCGACCTCTGGCTGGCCGCGAGCATCGTCGTGATCTCGCTGCTGCTCTCGGCCTTCTTCGCCGGCGCGGAGACCGCCTTCACCGCCGCCTCCCGCGCGCGGATGCACACGCTGGAGGAGGCGGGCGACGCCCGGGCCGGCATCGTCAACCGCATCCTGGCGATCCGCGAGCGCTTCATCGGCGCGATGCTGATCGGCTACAACATCGTCGCCATCGGCGCCTCGGCCTTCATGACGAGCGTGCTGACCGCGATCTTCGGCAAGAGCGGCGTGATCTACGCCACCGTCGGCATGTCGGTGCTGGTCATCGTCTTCGCCGAGGTGCTGCCGAAGACCCTCGCCATCTCGAAGCCGGACAAGGCCGCCCTGCTGATGGCCCGCCCCGTCGCCTTCGCGGTGGCGGTGATGGGGCCGCCCGCGATCGCGATCGAGAGCCTGGTGCGGCTGATGCTGCGTCCGTTCGGCGTCACCATCGGCGACCACCAGTCGATCCTTTCGGCGACCGAGGAGATCCGCGGGCAGGTGGCGCTGCTGCACCGGGAAGGCGGCGTGGCCAAGGCCGAGCGCGACATGCTCGGCGGCCTGCTCGACCTCTCCGACCTCTCCGTCTCCGAGGTGATGGTCCACCGCACCAAGATGCGGATCATCAACGCCGACCTGCCCTCCGAGGAGATCGTGCGCGAGGTGCTGGCCTCGCCCTACACCCGGATGCCGCTGTGGCGCGGCACCACCGAGAACGTCGTCGGCGTGCTGCACGCCAAGGACCTGCTCCGGGCGCTGGACGCCGCCGGCGGCGACGCCTCCGGCCTCAAGGTCGAGGCGCTGGCGCTCGAGACCTGGTTCGTGCCCGACACCACGAGCCTGCGCGACCAGCTCAAGGCCTTCCTCTCGAAGAAGACCCACTTCGCCCTCGTCGTCGACGAGTACGGCGAGGTGATGGGCCTGATCACCCTGGAGGACATCCTCGAGGAGATCGTCGGCGACATCGCCGACGAGCACGACGTCACGGTCTCGGGCGTGCGGCCGCAGGGCGACGGCTCGGTCAACGCCGACGGCGGCGTCCCCATCCGCGACCTCAACCGGGCGATGGACTGGCACCTGCCGGACGAGGAGGCGACCACCATCGCCGGCCTCGTCATCCACGAGGCGCGCGCCATTCCCGACCAGGGAACCGCGTTCAACTTCCACGGCTTCCGCTTCCAGGTCCTGCGCAAGTCCAAGAACCGCATCACCGCGTTGCGGATCACGCCGTTGGAGGCCGCCGGCAACAAGCGCGGCGACGGGTAAGGTATCAAAGCCTGGGCTGTCGCGAGGATGCGCGACCGAGAGAGCCGAGCAAGAGGTTGAAGACAAAAATGCCTAACCTATGATAAGTCCACTAGGTTTTATGTCGTCGTGGCAGAAGCTTTAGGCATTATTTATCACCTCGAATAACAATGTTGAAAATCTCGGGACGTAGGGGTGCAGAGGCAGTCCCGACCTCGGAGTGATCTGCGGGATACAGCAAGCCGTCCATGCGTCTCGACATCCCGACCCTCCTGTTGGTGACGTTCGTCCTCACGTTCCTCGTGGGCGTGCTGTTCCTGCTGTCCTGGGTGCAGGCGCGCGGGACGCGCGCGCTTGCGATCTGGGGCGTCGCGCACCTCGGCGGCGCCGTCGCGTCCGGCGGGCTGGCGTTGCGCGGCATGATCCCCGATTGGGTCTCGATCGGCGTCGCCAACGCCGTCATGATCGCGGTGTACGGGCTGATCTGGAGCGGCGTGCGGGCTTTCGAGGGGCGGACGCTGCGCCTCGCCCTCCCGGTACTTGGCGGCGGTGTCTTCGCGGTGGCCTGCCTCGTGCCGGGCTTCTACGAGTCGATCGCGGCGCGGGTCGTCCTGGCCTCGTCCATCGCCGCCGGCTTCTGCGGGGCGAGCGCCTACGAAATCTGGCGCGGGCGCGCGGAACGGCTGGTGTCGCGCTATCCGGCGATGGTCCTGCTCTGCGCCTACGGGCTCTGCTACGCCATCCGGATTCCCGCGGCGCTGATCGCTCCGCTTCCGACGGGACCTGACGCCCTGCAATCGCCCTGGGTGGCGATCCTGTGCTTTGCCGCGATGCTGTTCACGATCGCCATCGCCTTCACGTTCATGGCGCTGACGAAGGAGCGGGCCGAGCGGTCGCAACGGCTCGCCGCGTCGATCGATCCGCTCACCGGCATCGCCAACCGCCGCGCCTTCGTGCAGGAGGCCGAGGCGCTGCTGGCGCGGCCATCGCCGGCTGCGCTGCTGCTGTTCGACCTCGACCACTTCAAGCGCGTGAACGACACCTACGGCCATGCGGTCGGCGACGGGGTGCTGGTGGCGTTCTGCGCCCTGGGACGGGCCCTGCTGCCAACGGAGCGGGTGTTCGGGCGCCTCGGCGGCGAGGAGTTCGCCTGCCTGATCCCGGTGGACGGTCCGGAGGAGGCGCGCCGGGTCGCGGTGCGGTTCGGCCGCGCCTTCGCCGCCCTGCGCCTGCCGACGCTGCCGAACCTTCGGGTCGGCGTCAGCATCGGCCTCGCGGTGAGCCGGCCCGGAGACGCGGATTTCGACGCCCTGATGCGCCGGGCCGACCTCGCGCTCTACCGCGCCAAGCACAACGGCCGCAGCCGCACGGAACTTGCCGACGTGGCGCTGCCGGACGCGTGCCCCGACCGGTCCAAGGCCTGGGCTCAGGCGGCCGAGTAGGCCGCGGCGCCGAGGCGCGTTCGTGCGGCGGCGTATTCGCGTTTGAGCCGTTCGACCAGTTCGGCCACGGGCGGCGCGTCTTCGATGGTCCCGACGCCCTGGCCGGCGCCCCAAACGTCGCGCCACGCCTTCACCCGGCTGCTGCCGAAGTTCATCGCGCTCTTGTCGACCTGCGGAAGGCTGTCGGGATCGAGCCCGGCGGCGCGGATGCTCGGGCTGAGGTAGTTGCCGGGCACGCCCGTGAAGAACGGCGTGTAGAGGATGTCGGCCGCCGCGCTCCCGGCGATCATCGTCTTGTAGGTGTCGGCGGCGTTGGCCTCCGCCGTCGCGATGAAGCGGGTGCCCATGTAGGCGAGGTCGGCGCCCATCGCTTGCGCCGCGAGGATCGCGCCGCCCGTGGTGATCGCACCCGACAGGATGATCGGCCCGTCGTAGAACCGCCGCACCTCGCCGAGGAGGGCGAACGGGCTCAGGGTGCCGGCATGGCCGCCTGCGCCGGCGCAGACCAGGATCAATCCGTCCACCCCCGCCTCCAGCGCCTTCTCGGCGTGGCGGACGGTGGTCACGTCGTGGAACACGACGCCGCCATAGCCATGGATCGGCCGCACGACGTCGTCTGGCGCCCTGAGCGAGGTGATCACGATCGGAACCTGATGGTTGACGCAGGCGGCGACGTCCCGGGCGAGGCGGTCGTTCGAGGCGTGCACGATCTGGTTGACCGCGAACGGCGCGATCGTCCGGGTCGGCTCCGCCGCCCGCGCCACGGCGAGCGTCGTGGTGATGCGCGTCAGCCAGGTATCGAGCAGTTCGGCCGGGCGGGCGTTCAGCGCCGGGAACGACCCGACGATGCCGGACAGGCATTGGGCGATCACGAGGTCGGGGCCGGACACGATGAACAGCGGCGCGGCGATCACCGGCAGCGCGAGCGTGCCGCGCAAAGCCGCCGGCAGGCGGTCGTTCGGTGCGAGAGCCGTCATGCGCCTGGTGCCTGTCGATGTCCGATGCCGGATCAAGCGCCGAGGAGACGGCCCGTCAAGACCTCCGATTTCGCCGGTGTGACGGCGCGTACCGCGGGAGCCCGGAACCGGGGCGCGATCATGCTATCCGCGATCACGCAGGGCATGGTCCGATTCCTGCTGACCGGACCGCAACCAGCCGAACCAGAGGATGCCGACGTGAGCGGGACGACCGACGACACGATCCTCGACGGGCCCGAGGCCTTGCGCGCGCATGTGGGCGCGATCCGGCCGATGGCCGAGCACAAGGTTCTGCCCAGGCTCGATCACTTCGCCCGCGACTTCATCGCGCTTTCGCCCTTCCTCGTCCTCGCCTCGATGGACGTGGAGGGACGGGCCGACGCGAGCCCACGGGGCGACGCGCCGGGCTTCGTCCAGGTTCTGGACGACGCGACGCTGCTGATCCCGGACCGCCGCGGCAACAATCGCGTCGACAGCTTCGGCAACGTGCTCGGCAATCCGGGCGTGGGACTGATCTTCTTCGTGCCGGGCATCGACGAGACCCTGCGGGTCAACGGCCGCGCGACGCTGGTCACCGCGCCGGATCTGCTCGCGCCGATGGTCGCCCAGGGCAAGGTCCCGACGACGGGTCTGCGCGTGACGGTGGAGGAGATGTTCTTCCACTGCGGCAAGGCGCTGATGCGCGCCAAGCTGTGGTCGCCGGCGGTGCAGGTCGAGCGCGCGAGCTTCCCGAGCCTCGGCCGCATCCTCGCCGAGCAGGGCGGCACCGTCAGCGTCGCCGACGCCGAGCGCGCCACCGAGGAGGCGTACCGCACGCGGCTCTATTGAGAGGCGGGACCACCGGGGAAAGCCGGCGATCCCGCGACGGTCTCATTCGGCTTCGGGGGCGATCGGCTCCAGGCCGCCGATGTGGCGCTGGGCGTAGAGCGGCAGGCCGATCTGGCGGATCAGCTCCTGCTGGGTCTCGAGGAAGTCGATATGGCCTTCCTCATCCTCGGCCAAATCCTCGAACAGGCGCTTCGACACCCGGTCGTTGATCGAGTCGCAGTACTTGGCGGCCTCGAGGTAGAGCGCCCGCGCCTCGCACTCGGCGGCGAGATCGCAGGCGATGATCTCTTCGACGTTCTGGCCGATCCGCAGGGGATCGAGCTCCTGAAGGTTGGGGAAGCCGTCGAGGAACAGGATCCGGTCGACGAACCGGTCCGCGTGGTTCATCTCCTCGATCGATTCCTTGCGCCAGAACTTGGCGAGGTCGATGTAGCCCCAGTCGTTGAGCATCCGGAAGTGGAGCCAGTACTGGCTCACCGCCGTCAACTCGCTGCGCAAGCCGCGGTTGAGATACTCGATGACCTTGATGTCGCCCTTCATGAAACCCGTTCTCCCCTTGACGCGTGCGAGGGAAAAGCCGGGCCACGCCTCAGGCGGCGATCCCCTCCTCTGCAGGCTGGACCTTTCCCAAACTGCAGCCGGTTGCGCAACCCGTCGCGCAGGCATGGGCCTCGTGTCCCGCTTCGATCGCGGCGCCGGCCAGCGCGTTCTGCATGATCGCGCGGATGGTGCGGGCGCATCGGCCGCATTTCGGGCTGCAGCCGAGGCAGGCGTAGACCTGGGCCGGCGTGCGCGGACAGCCGGGCCCGTCGCCGAGGCACCCGCGCACGGCGCCGTCCGAGAGGACGTTGCAGGAACAGACGATCATACGATCCAAAACCCGATGGTTGGAGGCTCGTTACCTTCGTCGACCTCGACGCCTGCGAGGCCGGTCACCGTACGCCGTCCCGGCCCTGTCGGACCGCCTTCCAGTTTAGAATTCTTGAAAACTATGCGTTTTCAAGACCTTAGCTTGCGGGCCACATGCCATCCGGCGCCGCGCCGGTCAAGGCTCCGGCGATCACGAGCGCACGATCCCATCGCGCGCCAGCGTCTACGCGGCCCGTCGGCCTACTGCGCCAACTCCTTCAACCCGAGGCGGATGAGCACCTTGGTCTCGGCGCCTTCGCCGGCCGAGCGCAGGGCGGCGGCGATCGCGGCCGAGGCCTGGAGCTGGGCGTAGCCGAGGTTGACCAGCGCCGAGATCGCGTCCGCGACGGGCTGGGGCGCGGAGCGGTTTTCCACCGCGCCGGCCAGCGCGACCAAAGCCGGGTCGAGGGGCGCGAAGGACGGCGCCTTGTCCTTCAGCTCCGCGACGAGGCGGGCGGCGAGCCGCGGGCCGACGCCGGGCGCGCGGGCGATCGCGGTCTTGTCGCCGAGCGCGATCGCCGAGGCGAGCTGCGGCGGCTCCAGCACCGAGAGCAGCCCGAGCGCCACCTTCGAGCCGACGCCCTGCACCGTCTGGAGCAGGCGGAACCACTCGCGCTCGGCGTCCGAGCGGAAGCCGTAGAGCCGGATCATGTCCTCGCGCACATGCGTCTCGATCGAGAGGTCGGCCGGCTCGCCGGCCTTGGGCATGCGCTGCAGCGTGCGCGCCGAGCAATGCACCACGTAGCCGACGCCCTGCACGTCGAGGATGACGAAGTCCTCGCCGAAGGAGTCGACCACGCCCTTGAGCTTCCCGATCATGAGATTCCGATCATCCGCGCCGCGCGTCCCGCCCGATCTGCGCTGCCTACAGAATGCCGCCCCGCGCCGCCATCCACGGCGTCGGCCGCGGCGCGAGCCTTGAGGGCGGCCAAGCTTCGTGAGATCACGGCCCGGAAACCTTCGGTCACAGACACAGGCGATCCCGATGCGCGGACCTCTGCTCCTCCTGGCGTTCGCGCTCGCCCTCGCGCCGGCGCGGGCCGCCGAGACCGCGGCCTCGAGCGCCGACCCGACGCAGGTGCGGCCCGGCGCCTACCGCCTCGATCCCGACCACGCCAAGATCACGTGGTCGCTGAGCCATCTCGGCTTCTCGACCTATTACGGACAGATCACCGACGTGACCGGCGACGCGGTGCTCGACCCGAAGGACCCGGCCAAGATCCGACTCAAGGTCACGATCGGCACCGACAGCGTCACCGGCGTGAACCCGAAGCTCGACGCGCACCTCAAGGCGCCGGACTTCTTCGACACCGCGAAGTTCCCAAGCGCGACCTTCGTCGCCACCGCGGTCGAGGCGACGAGCCCGACCACGGCGCGGGTCACCGGCGACCTGACGCTGCGCGGCGTCACCAAGCCGGTCGCCTTCGACGCGACCTTCAACCAAGCCGGCATCCACCCGGTGGACAAGGCCTACACCGTGGGCTTCGACGGCCGCGCCGTGCTCAAGCGCTCGGATTTCGGCATCGACGCCTACCTGCCGGTGCTCGGCGACGAGGTGGTCCTGCGGCTCGAAGGCGAGTTCAAGGCGGTGAACTGACGGGCTCAGCCGAGCTTGGCCAGGGCCGCCGCGATCCGCGCGGAGCCGGGGCCCGCCGCGCCGGGGGGCGGGTTGGCGCGCTTCAGCGCATGCGCGCCGCGATGGTTGACGTGGGTGATGGCGATGGCCAGCGCGTCGGCCGCATCCGCGACCTTGAACTCGGCCTTCGGCAGCAGGAACCGCACCATCGCCTGGATCTGCACCTTCTCGGCGTGCCCCGACCCGCAGACCGACTTCTTGATCAGGTTCGCCGCGTATTCGAACACCGGCACGCCGGCGAGCGCCGGAACCAGCAGGGCGATGGCGCGGGCGTGGCCGAGCTTCAGCGTCGCCTGCGCGTCCTTGTTGACGAAGGTCTCCTCCACCGAGACCTCGTCGGGCGAAAAATCCCGTACGATCCGGGTGATGCCCTCGTGCAGCTCGCGCAGGCGCAGCGCCAGCGGCAGGTCGCCGTCCGAGGTGACGACGCCGCAATCGACGTAGGCGAGCTTGGCGCCGGTCAACGTCACCATGCCCCAGCCGGTGCGGCGCAGGCCCGGGTCGATGCCGAGGATGCGGATGGGCGTCATGGGCGAGACCTCGGGCGCGGGGCCGGACCGCCACGCCTGCCCTTTGTGAGCACATAGCGTGAACGATCGGTTTCGCCAAACGGTCGCGGGCCGGCACCTTTCGCATTCGGCGCGGCCGAACTACCGTCCGTCCCGTGGCGCGTGACCGGAACCGCACCGGAGCGATCGAGGGGGCAGGCGGATGAACACCTTCGACTGGCTGGTGCCGACCCTGGCCTTCCTCGCCCCGATGGCGCCGATGCGGCCGGAGCCGCCCAAGCCCTTGCGCGGCAGCGCCTGGGCGGCGGGCATGGTCATCGGCAGCGTCTGCCTGATGATGGTGCTGCCGATGTTCACGATCTGGAGCTTCTGGGGGCCGCACGACTCGTTCCAGACCCGCTGCGAGGCCTCCGGCGGACGCGTGCTGCAGGACCCGGCGGTGGGCGTCGCGCCCTATCGCTGCGACCGCAGCGGGACGGTCTCGCTCCGCTGAGGCCTGAGCCTTACGCCTCGAGCTTGGCCACCAGCGCGTCGGACAGGGCGAAGTTGACGTAGACGTTCTGCACGTCGTCCTGGTCCTCGATCACCTCGACGAGGCGGATCAGCTTCTCGCCGGTCTCGTCGTCGACGTCGATCGTGTTCTGGGCCTTCCAGACGAGGCCCGTGCGGGTCGGCTCGCCGAAGCGGGCTTCGAGCGCCTTCGAGACCTCGCCGAAGGAGTCCTGCGCGCAGGTGATCTCGTGGCCGGCCTCGTCCGAGCGCACGTCGTCGGCGCCGGCCTCGATCGCGGCCTCGATCATCGTGTCGGCGTCGGCCACCGAGGCCGGGAACGCGATGACGCCGACGCGGTCGAACATGAAGGCGACGGCGCCGGTCTCGGCGAGGCTCCCGCCCGATTTGGTGAAGGCCGAGCGCACGTCGGAAGCCGTGCGGTTGCGGTTGTCGGTCTGCGCCTCGACGATCAGCGCGGCGCCGCCCGGGCCGTAGCCCTCGTAGCGGATCTCCTCGTAGGTCTCGCCGTCGGCGCCGGACGCCTTCTTGATCGCGCGCTCGATGTTGTCCTTGGGCACGTTTTCGGCGCGCGCCGCGATGATCGCCGCGCGCAGGCGTGCGTTCATCGCCGGATCGGGCAGGCCGAGCTTGGCCGCCACGGTGATCTCGCGGGCGAGCTTGCCGAAGAGCTTCGAGCGGACGGCGTCCACCCGGCCCTTGCGGTGCATGATGTTCTTGAACTGGGAATGGCCGGCCATGGCGTCGCGCGTTTCTTGGGTGTCGTGGGGATGCTGCGGTTTATACGCGGGCGGAACGCGACGAGGCAACGCGGGCCGCAGGTGGGCTGGACGATCCGGAAAGAACCATCGCCTCGCACGTTGGCCCCCCACGATCGCCGTGCATCGCGACGGCCATGGCGAAGGAACGACACGGACGTGACGACCCACCCGACCACCGAACGAAGGCACCGCGCCGAAATGGCCGACGCCTGGGCGAAACGCGAGGATCGCCGCGGCGACGGCACGCGCGATCTCCGGCGTACTGAGAGCCGCCGGTGGCCGAAGCTCGGCTTGGCCGCGGTTCTCGGGCTGGTGGCCGGCGCGACGCTGTTCGCCACGGAAGCGAAAGGTCGAGGCGCCCCGCGCTCCCGGCCCACGCGTCGCGACTGACGGCTCAGGCGCTCGCGTGCCAGGCCCGCAGGCCCGCGAGCGTCACCACCCCGTCGGCCCAGGCGACCCCGAACACGTGCCGGTGCGGATGCCCCGGCTCGCCGAGGTCGGACACCGCCGAGAAGGCGCCGTCGAGGCGGTGGCTCTCGGTGTAGCGGCTACGCGTCGCCAGCACCGGCAGGCCGGCGTCGAGCGCCGAGCGGATGCCGGCGGCGGAATCCTCGAACGCGATCGCCTCCGACGGCGCGATGCCGAGGCGATGGACCGCGAGGTCGAAGATGTCGGAGGCCGGCTTCTTGCGGGCCGCCTCGTCGCCGGAGGCGATCACGTCGAAGGGCCGGTCGCCGGCGGGGAAGTTGACCGCGAGCAGCGTGTCGACGTTGGCGCGGGTCGTCGTGGTGGCGATCGCGAGGCGGACGTCGCCCGCCCGCGCCTCGGCGATGAGCCTGGCCACGCCGGGGCGCAGCGCCAGCGCGCCCTCCGAGACGAGGCCGCCGTAGATCGCGGTCTTGCGGGTGTGGATCTCCGGCATGCGGGCGCGGAGGTCCGCGGCGTCCCCGTGCCGGGTCGCGACGTAGTGGGCGAGCCGTTCCTTTCCGCCCATCACGGTCAGCAGGTCGGCGTAGCAGGCGGGGTCCCAATGCCAGGACAGGCCGAGTTCGGAAAAGGCGTGGTTGAAGGCCTGGCGATGCAGGTCCTCGGTCTCGGCCAACGTTCCGTCGACGTCGAAGATCAGCGCCTTCAGCATGACGACGGCATCAGCATGCGATCGATCCGCCGCCCGCGGCCTCGGCGCCGGCCCGGATCGCGGCGATGCGGTCGGCGTAGCGGTCCGGACCGTCCTTGAACACCGCGTTGCCGGCCACGAACACGTTGGCGCCGGCCGCCGCCGCGCGGCCGACCGTGTCGGCGTCCACCCCGCCGTCGACCTGGATGTCGATGGCGCGGCCAGCACACATCGCCTTCACGCGCGCCACCGTCTCGAGCGCGCTGCCGATGAAGCTCTGGCCGCCGAAGCCCGGGTTCACCGTCATCACCAGCACCATGTCGACGAGGTCGAGGAGCGGCTCGACCATCGCGGCGGGCGTGCCGGGGTTCAGCGCGATGCCGGCGCGCTTGCCCAAGCCCCGGATGGTCTGGAGCGAGCGGTGGCTGTGCGGCCCGGCCTCGACATGCACGGTGATGCCGTCGGCGCCGGCGTCGGCGAAGGCCGCGAGATAGGGGTCGGCCGGCGCGATCATCAGGTGGACGTCGAAGAACTTCTTGGAGTGCGGGCGCAGCGCCTTCACCACCGGCGGCCCGAAGGTGATGTTGGGCACGAAGTGCCCGTCCATCACGTCGAGGTGGATCCAGTCGCCGCCTGCCGCGTCCACGGCACGGGTCTCCTCGGCCAGCCGCGCGAAGTCGGCCGACAGGATCGAGGGGGCGATGATGGCCTTCGGCATGGCACGGGTTCCGAATCGCGACGGGGACGTGACCCCTCGCGCAGGCTGATGATGGGTCGGGAAGGCCGGCCTGACCAGCCGGACTTCCGTCTGCGACGATCCGTTCGTTCAGGCGAGTCGCCGCTTGCGCTCGACGAGTTGCATGATGATCGGCGTGAGGATGAGCTGCATCGCCAGGTCGAGCTTCCCGCCCGGGATGACGATCGAGTTCGCCCGGCTCATGAAGCTGCCCTCCAGCATCGAGCGCAGGTACGAGAAGTCGATGCCCTTCGGGTCCTTGAAGCGGATCACCACCATCGATTCGTCGGCCGTCGGAATCCAGCGGGCGATGAACGGGTTCGAGGTGTCGACGGTGGGCACCCGCTGGAAGTTGATGTCGGTCCACGAGAATTGCGGGCAGATCGTCTGCACGTAATCCGGCATCCGCCGCAGGATCACGTCGGTCACCGCATCGGTCGAGTAGCCGCGGAACGAGCGGTCCCGGTGCAGCTTCTGGATCCATTCGAGGTTGATCACCGGCACGACGCCGATCTTCAGGTCGGGGTACCTGGCCAGGTCCAGGCTCTGGTCGACGACGCAGCCGTGCAGGCCCTCGTAGAACAGCAGATCTGAGCCGGGCTCGAAATCCTCCCACTCCGTGAAGCTGCCCTGCGGCCGCCCGTAGCGCGCGGCGTCCTCGACGTCGTGCACGTAGTGCCGGGTCCGGCCGCGCCCGGATTCGCCGTAGGTGCGGAACACGTCCTCCAACTCGGGCAGGAGGTTGGCGCGCGGCGCGAAGTGCGAGAGCGTCGGCTCCGCCGCCATCATCGCGTGCATGGTCTCGCGGTCGAACGCGTGGAAGCCGTCGCCCTCGATGTAGACCGCGGAGACGTCCTCGCGCCGGAAGATCTGCTCGAAGGTGTTGCGCACGGAGGTCGTGCCGGCGCCCGAGGAGCCGGTGACCGAGATGATGGGATGCCGCGCCGACATGGAGGCTACCGCGCGATCCGGTCGATCACGAGCGCATCAGCCCGCGCTGGCCGAACAGTGGGGAGCGCCCGGCGGCGTGGTTGCGCCCGTCGTAGTACTTGGCGACGCTGGCGACCTCCTCGACCGAGCCGAAGACCAGCGGCACGCGCTCGTGGATGCCGGTGGCGGCGATGTCGAGGATGCGGCGCTCGCCGTCGGTGGCGCCGGCGCCGGCCTGCTCCATCAGCATGGCGATCGGGGCGGCCTCGTAGAGCAGGCGCAGACGCCCCTGCGCGTAGCCCTTGCGGCCGTCGCCCGGGTACAGGAACACGCCGCCGCGCATCAGCACGCGCTGCGCGTCGGCCACCAGCGAGCCGAGCCAGCGCATGTTGTAGTCCTTGTCGTGCGGCCCTTCGGCGCCGCGCAGGCAATCCTCGACGAAGGCCTTGATCGGGCCGTCCCAGTGCCGGGCGTTCGAGGCGTTGATCGCGTATTCCTTGGCGGCCGCCGGCACTTCCAGCGCGGCATGCGTCAGCCGGAAGGCCCGCTGGTCACGGTCGAGCACGTAGACCTGGGTGCCGTGGCCGAGCGTCAGGATCAGCGCCGTCGCCGGGCCGTAGGTGACGAAGCCCGCCGCTGTCTGCGCCGTACCGGGCGTGGTGAAGGAGGCGATCGGGTCGCCCTCGGCCGTCACCGCCGGGCGGATGCCGAAGATGGTGCCGACCGCCATGTTCACGCCGATGTTCGACGAGCCGTCGAGCGGGTCGATCGCGACCGCGAGCGGCGCCCCGGCGTTGAGGTGCATCACGCCCTCGGCCTCCTCGGAGGCGACCTCGGCGACCGGCGCGGCCTGCAGCGCCTCGGTGACGCGCTGGTGGGCGATCACGTCGAGCGCCTTCTGCACGTCGCCGTCGCTGTTGTGCTCGCCCGCCGCCGCAAGGTCGCCGCCGAGCGCCCCGCGCCCGATGACCTCGCTGATGTCGATCGACGCGGCCGCGATCGCGGCGATCACGGCGGCGGTGTCGGCCAAGTGCGGCTCCGCCGCGACGGCGGCGGCGAGGCATGCGTCGAGCCGCGATCCGAGTGCCGGTGAACCTGTCGACATCCGCTTGCCCTTCCGCCCAGAATCTCGTTGCGCCCGCCATCCGGAGCCGGCGCCCGCCGCACGCTTTACCCGCCGGTCGGTCGGCAGGATACCGCACGGACCCGGCCGTTCACCAGGGAGCGGTGCAGGGCGGGGCCAAGAAATCTAAAACTTCTTGCGGCCGATTACAAAAAAACTAAAAACAGCGCATGCGCAACCTGTCTCTCAAGCAACTTCAGGCGGTCGCCGCGGTGGCCAGGCTCGGCACCATGACGCGGGCCGCCCAAGAGCTGAACGTGACCTCGGCGGCTCTGTACGCCCGCATCCGACAATTGGAGGAGGAGGCGGGCCTGCTGCTGTTCGACCGGACGCCGACCGGCCTGAAGCCGACCGATGCGGGGCGCGAGATGCTCTGGGCGATCGACAGCATCAACACCGTGCTCGAGACCTGCGCCGACAAGCTCCGCATCCTCAAGGGCGGCGCCGGCGGCCGGGTGACGCTGGGCGTGGTCTCCACCGCCAAGTACTTCGCGCCGCAGGTGATCGCCGGATTCGTCAAGAGCCACACCGGCGTCGAGATCAACCTCTCGGTGCGCAACCGCGGCAACACGGTCGAGGCCCTGCGCAACTACGAGATCGACTTCGCGATCATGGGCCGGCCGCCGCGCGACTTCGCGATCGAGGCCGAGATCTTCGGGCCGCACCCGCTGGTGCTGATCGCCGACCCGAACCACCCGCTCGCCGGCCGCCGCGGGCTGACCAAGGCCGACATCGCCGAGGAGGCCTACCTCGTGCGCGAGGACGGCTCGGGCACCCGCACGGTGTTCGAGGAGTTCATGAACGGCATCATCATCAAGCGGGCGAAGCTCGGGATCGATTCCGGTTCGAACGAGACGATCAAGCAGGCGGTGATGGCCGGCCTCGGGATCGCGCTGCTCTCCGCCCACACGGTCGCCGCCGAAGTCGAGGCCGGCCGCCTCGTGCTCCTCGACGTGCAGGGCCTGCCGATCCGGCGCGACTGGTACGCGGTTCGCCGGGCCGACAAGGTCCTGGGGCCGGCCGCCGCCGCGTTCTGGGAGTACCTGATGCAGGACGGCGCCCGCTGGCTCCCGGGCGTCGACCTGCTCGGCGCGGGCGCGCTCGCCTCGGTCGGCGCCGGAGCTCGGGCGTGAGCGCCGGCCTCGTCGTCGTCGGGGGCGGGCAGGCGGGCTTCCAGGTCGCCGCGTCCCTGCGGGAGGCCGGGTTCGCCGACCCCGTCACGATCGTCGGCGACGAGCCGGGCCTGCCGTATCAGCGGCCGCCGCTGTCGAAGGCCTACCTCGCCGGCAAGGCCGACGCCGAGGGTCTGAGATTGCGGCCCGACGCCTACTTCGCCGAGCACCGCATCGCGGTCCGTTCGGGGACCCGCGCCGTCGCGATCGACCGGGAGGCGCGGACGCTGCGGCTCGGCGACGGAAGCGACCTCGCCTACGGCCACCTCGTCCTCGCCACCGGCGCGCGCAACCGCCCGCTGCCGGTGCCGGGCGCCGACCTGCCGGGCGTGCGCCAGCTGCGCGACCTCGCCGACGCGGACGCCCTGCGCGCCGCCCTCGAGACCGCGCGACGCGTCGTCGTGGTCGGCGCCGGCTTCATCGGCCTCGAATTCGCGGCCGTCGCCGCGACCCGCGGCCTCGACGTGACCGTGATCGAAGCCGCAGACCGGCCGATGGCGCGTGCAGTTTCAGTGGAAACCGGGGCGTTCTTTCGCGCTGCGCACGAAAACCTCGGCGTCCGCTTCGCCTTCGGCGCCGGCGTCGTCGCGATCACGGGGGAGGGGGGCCGCGCCGGCGCCATCCGCCTCTCGGACGGGCGGGAAATGCCGGCCGACCTCGTCGTGGTCGGCATCGGCGTGCTGCCGAACCAGGAGCTCGCCGCGGAGGCCGGCCTTCCTGTGGCCGACGGCATCCGCGTCGACGCCTTCCTCGGCACGGACGACCCCGCCATCTCGGCCGTCGGCGATTGCACCCGCCACCCGAGCGTCTTCGCCGCCGGTCTGTCCGCCGACGGCACCGTGCGGATCGAATCGGTGCAGAACGCGATCGACCAGGGCCGGTGCCTCGCCGCCCGCCTCACGGGGCGGCCCGCGGCCTACGCGGCGCTGCCGTGGTTCTGGAGCGACCAGGGCCGCTTCAAGCTCCAGATCGCCGGCTTGTCCGGCCCGTCGGACCAGTCCGTCCGGCGCGGGGAGGGCGAGGCGTTCTCGGTCTTCCGCTACCGCGGCGAGCGCTTGGTCGCAGTCGAGTCGATCAACCGCGCCGGCGACCACATGATCGCCCGCCGCATCCTCGGCGCCGGCCGCACGCCGACACCGGCTCAGGCCGCCGACCCGACGTTCGACCTCAAGCTTTTCGCGATGGCTTGAAACGCGTCGACCCCGCGCGGCCGGGCCGGGCGAGGTCGAACGTTTTTGGCTGAGGCGGCGTGAGCCGCCAGGGACAGGTCTACCGTCGCAGGCGCGGCGTCTTCAGGAAATCAGGTCGAGCCGGGCCGCTTCGAGCCCGTTGCTGCGCACCGATTCCGGCAGCGCGAGGAAGTCGCGATAGCCGGCCTCGCGCGCCATCGCGTCGAGGGCGGTGGCCTCGTTCTCGGCCGAACCGGTCCACAGGACGACGCCGTTCTTGATCTGACGAATCTGGAAGATGCTCATGGCAGCCCCGCGGGTGTGGTTATGAAAGCTTAACGTGCTGAATGCGACCCGGTTGCCGGTATTCCGCGCTCTATTTTCAAGCCTCCACTTCGCGGGTGGGCCGACCGGTCCGTGCCATCAAAACGCCGGGCTGCGCTGCGACACGACCGGCTCGGGCGTGCCCGCGCCTGCCAGCTGGACCACCTCCGTGATGCCATCCTTCGTTGCCGCCCTGCGTGTCGCTGGCCTCGCGGCGGTCCTGTGCGCGGGCGCCGCGCCCGCCGACGCGGTCGAGACCGCCGCCGTGCCCGAGGCGCAGGCCATCGCGCCGGCGATCAGCGTCGTGCCGGCCGAGACCCGCGAGATCGTCGAGCGCGCGGTGATCACCGGCACGCTAGTGCCCCGCGACGAGATTTTGGTGTCGCCCGAGATCGAGGGCTTCCGCATCATCCAGCTTCTGGTGGAGGAGGGCGACCGCGTCGCCGCCGGCCAGGTGCTCGCGCGGCTCTCGACCGAGATGATCGCGACGCAGGAGGCCTCGAACGTCGCGGCCATAGCCCGCGCCGAGGCCGCGATCGTCCAGGCGAAGAGCCAGATCGTCCAGGCGGAAGCCGCGCAGACCGAGGCGCGGCTGTCGCTCGAACGCGCCCAGACCCTGATCAAGACCGGGAACGGCACCGCCGCGATCCTTGAGCAGCGCGTCTCCGCCGCCCAGGGCGCCGACGGCCGGCTCGCCTCCGCCCGCGGTGGCTTGCAAGCCTCCGAGGCCGACCTTGCCACCGCGAAGGCCGCCGGGACCGAGATCGCGCTGAGGCGTGCGCGCACGGCGATCCGTGCACCCGAGGCCGGCATCGTCAACCGCCGCACCGCCCGCGTCGGCGGCGCCGCGACCGCCGTCGGCGAGCCGCTGTTCCGCCTGATCGCCCGGGGTGAGATCGAGCTCGAAGGCGAGGTGCCGGAGACCTGGCTGCCGCGGATCAAGGTCGGCGACCCCGCCCGCCTCGATCTGGAGGACGGACGCCAGATCGTCGGCAAGGTCCGCCGGGTCTACCCGGAGGTCGACCGGACGACGCGCCTCGGCAAGGTCCGCATCGCGCTCGGCGACGACCCGGCCCTGCGCATCGGCGCCTTCGGCCGCGGCACCGTCGAGGTCGCCCGCCGCACCGGCGTCGCGGTGCCGGTCTCAAGCCTGCTGTTTTCGGCCGACGGCAGCGCCGGCGTCCTCGTGGCGAAGGACGGGCGGGTCGAGGCCCGCAAGGTGATGCCCGGCCTGTCCGCCGCGGGCTTCTCGGAAATCCGCAGCGGCCTGTCCGCCGGGGAGGCCGTCGTCGCCCGCGCCGGAAGCTTCCTGCGCGACGGCGACCGGGTGCGGGCCGTGCCGCCCGAGGCCGTGACGCCGCTCGCCGACGCGACGGCGCGGTAGGGCCGCCCCATGCGCCTCAACATCTCCGCCTGGTCGATCCGCAGGCCGCTGCCGTCGATCGTGCTGTTCCTCGTGCTGATGCTGCTCGGCTTCGTCAGCTTCCGCTCGCTGCCGATCACGCGCTTCCCGAACATCGACATCCCGATCGTCTCGGTGACGATCACCCAGTCGGGCGCCGCCCCGTCCGAGCTTCAGACCCAGGTCACGAAGTGGGTCGAGGATTCGGTGGCCGGCGTGAAGGGCGTCAAGCACATCCTCTCGACCATCACCGAGGGCTCGTCGGTCACCACCATCGAGTTCCGGCTCGAGGTGAACACCGACCGCGCGGTCAACGACGTCAAGGATGCGGTCTCGAAGGTCCGCCTCAACCTGCCGCGGACCATCGATGAGCCGATCATCAACCGCGTCGAGATCGCCGGTTTGCCGATCATGGTCTACGGCGCCTCGGCGCCGGCGATGACGCCCGAGGACCTGTCGTGGTTCGTGGACGACGTGGTCGCCCGGTCGATCCAGGGCGTCCGCGGCGTCGGCGGCGTCGAACGCCTCGGCGGCGTCGCCCGCGAGGTCCGCGTGACGCTGAAGCCCGACCGGCTGCTGGCGCTCGGCATCACCGCGGCCGACGTGAACCGGCAATTGCGCCTGACCTCGGCCGACATGGCGGGCGGGCGCGGCGAGGTCGGCGGGCAGGAGCAGTCGATCCGCACGCTGGCGGCGTCGGCCACCCTCGACACCCTCGGCGCCACGTCGATCGTCGTCACCGGCAACCGCAAGGTGCGGCTCGACGAGCTCGCGACGCTGACCGACACCGCCGAGGAGCCGCGCACCTTCGCCCGCTTCAACGGCGAGCCGGTGGTCGCCTTCGCGATCTCGCGCTCGGCGGGCGCGAGCGACGCCGACGTCTCGGTCGGCGTCGCCGACCGGATCGCGGCCCTGCATGCCGCCAACCCGGGCGTGCGCTTCGACCTGATCGACACCTCCGTCACCAACACCGTCGGCAACTACCATTCGGCGATGCTGGGGCTGCTCGAAGGCTCGGCGCTCGCGGTCATCGTCGTGCTGCTGTTCCTGAAGGATTGGCGCGCGACGCTGATCGCTGCGGTGGCGCTGCCGCTCTCCGTGCTGCCGACGTTCTGGGTGATGAGCACGCTGGGCTTCTCGCTCAACGCCGTGAGCCTTCTGGCGATCACGCTGGTCACCGGCATCCTGGTCGACGACGCCATCGTCGAGATCGAGAACATCGTCCGCCACATGCGGATGGGGAAGTCGCCCTACCGCGCGGCCCTGGAGGCGGCCGACGAGATCGGGCTTGCCGTCATCGCCATCACCGCGACGATCATCGCGATCTTCGCTCCCGTCTCGTTCATGGGCGGCATCGCCGGGCAGTACTTCAAGCAGTTCGGCCTGACGATCGCGGCGGCCGTGTTCATGTCGCTGCTGGTCGCGCGCCTGATCACCCCGCTGCTCGCCGCCTACTTCCTGCGCGACCACGGGCCGGAGGACACGCGCGAAGGCGTGATCATGCGCGGCTACACCCGCCTGGTTGCGTGGTCGGTCCGGCACAAGTTCGTCACCCTCGTGGCGGGGCTGGCGTGCTTTGCCGCCTCGATCATGTCGACCGGCCTGCTGCCCTCCGGCTTCCTGCCGGCCGAGGACGCCGCCCGCACCCTGTTCGTGGTCGAGCTGCCGCCCGGCGCCCGGCTCGCCGAGACGACGCGGGTGACCGACGCCCTCGTGGACAAGATCCGCACGCTGCCCGAGGTGCGCAGCGTGTTCGTGGATGGCGGCCGGCAGCTGCCGGGCAAGAAGGAGGTCCGGCTCGCCTCGCTGACCATCAACCTGACGCCGAAGAACACCCGCCACCGCACGCAGAAGGAGGTCGACGTCGCCGTCGGCGCGATCCTGCGGCAGCAGCCCGACATCCGGTTCTGGGCGTTGCGCGAGGGCGGCCAGCGCGACCTCGCGCTGATCATCGCCGGGCCGGACAAGGCGGTGGTCGCCGACGTGTCCCAGCGTCTCCAGCGCGAGGCGGCCGGTGTGCCCCACCTCGTCAACGTGATCTCGACCGCACCGCTCGACCGCACCGAGATCCGCATCCGCCCCAAGGCCGGGGTCGCCGCCGACCTCGGCGTCTCGACCGACCTCATCGCCGAGACGGTGCGCGTCGGCACCATCGGCGACATCGGCGCCAACCTCGCCAAGTTCAACGCCCGGGACCGGCAGGTGCCGATCCGGGTGCAGCTGCCCGACCGCCTGCGCGGCGACCTCGCCCAGCTCGAGACCCTCAAGGTCCCGGTCAAGGGCGGCGCCGCGGTGCCGCTCTCGACGGTGGCCGACCTCTCCCTCGGCCAGGGTCCGACGGCGATCGACCGCTACGACCGGGCGATCCGCGTGGCGTTGGAGGGCGACATGCAGGGCTCCGACGCGCTGGGCTCCCTGATCGACCAGGTCATGCAGCTGCCCACCGCCAAGAGCCTGCCGCCCGGCGTGACCATCAGCCAGACCGGCGATGCCGAGGTGATGGGCGAGGTGTTCTCCGGCTTCGCCCTGGCCATGGGCGCCGGGTTGATGATGGTGTTCGGCGTGCTGATCCTGCTGTTCGGCTCGTTCCTGCAGCCGATGACGATCCTGTTCTCGTTGCCGCTCTCGATCGGCGGCGCGATCCTCGGGCTGCTGGTGTTCCACAAGCCGATCTCGATGCCCGTCGTCATCGGCATCCTGATGCTGATGGGCGTGGTGACGAAGAACGCGATCATGCTCGTCGACTTCGCCGTCGAGGAGATGAGCCGCGGCGTCGACCGCGCCACCGCGATCATCGATGCGGGCCGCAAGCGCGCCCGGCCGATCGTGATGACCACCATCGCCATGGCCGCCGGCATGGTGCCCTCGGCGATGGCTTTGGGCATCGGCGGCGAGTTCCGCGCGCCGATGGCGATCGCGGTGATCGGCGGCCTCATCGTCTCCACCGGCCTCTCGCTGGTCTTTGTGCCGGCGATCTTCGTGCTGATGGACGACCTTTCCCGCCTGATCGTGCGCCTGTTCGTGCGCTTCGTCGGCGAGCGCGACGACCCGGAAGACGCAGGGCTCACATCCCCGGCGAGACCCGCCAACGACGGGCGGACCTACCCGTCGCCGCCGCGGGTGGCGGCGGAGTAGGCGCGGGGCCGCAGGCGCGCCTCCCCGGCCGAGACCCTGATGCTCACTCGGCCGGCGCCACCGTCGCCGCCTGGCCGTTGGCGTCCAACGCTTTCGCCACGAAGCCGTCGGCCTTCATCGCCTCGACGAACCGGCGCAGGTAGGCCGCGCCCGCGTCCCGGCCCTTCGGCACGCCCATCGCCTGGGCGATTTCCATGAAGCGGCCGGGCAGCATGCGCACTTGGGGATGCGCGGCGGCGTAGGCCTCCAGCGGCTGGCGGACGTTGGCCGCCACCTCGAGCCCGGATTCGGCGAAGAGGGCGATCGCCGCCGGCGAGGTGGGCGCGCGCACCAGGGTGGCGTGGCGGATGGTGCGGCTCAGGTACAGGTCGTAGGCGCTGCCCCGGCCGACCGCGATGCGCACGCCGTCCCGGTCGACCGCATCCAGCGCGCGGATCGGCGAGGCGGCGGGCACGAGGTAGCCGCCCTCGATCACGAGGTAGGGCGCGGTGAAGACGATACCCTCGGCGCGCGTCGGGTCGCGTGCGAGGAAGCAGACGTCCCAGGCGCCGCTCGCCGCCGCCTCCGAGACCGCGCCGGCGCTGTCGTAGGGCACGAGGACCAGCGGCACGCCGATCCGCTCCGACAGAGCGCGCGCGAGGTCGACCGCGACGCCGGACAGCGCGCCGTCCGCCCCCTTGCGCGCCAGCACCGCGTTGCCGAGGTTGATCGCCGCCCGGAGCGTGCCGGTCGGCGCGAGATCCCGGGCGAGATCCCGGGCGAGATCCCGGGCGAGATCCCGGGCGATCGCGGCATCCTCGGCCTGCGCCGCCGGCGCGAGGAAGGCGGCGAGGAGGAACATGGCCCAGACGATCCGCATGTAACCCCCCGATCCCGGCGTATCTGAAGGATACCGCGTCTCGCCCGTCCCCGTCATATCCGTCGTTCCCGGGCCGTCATGCGGCAAGCGCGCACAAAGGCACTGCCCTCGTCCGCCCGCATCCCTACATAGGACGGGAAGCAGGATCGGGTGCCAGCGCATCGATCGCCCTTACGCGGCGCGCGTCCCATCGGGCGTCGCGCCCACGACAAGCCAGGAGCAGGCCGCATGACCGAGACAGCAGGCTCGCCGAAGAAGGGCCGCAAGCCGGCCCAGCTGAGCGCTCACTCCGAGGCGCCGACGCTGCCCCCGCGCGAGGCGGCGGTGGAGGCTTTGATGCGGCTCGCGGCCGAGCAGCCCTGGAACGACATCGAGGTCGGCGACATCGCCCGAGAGGCCGGTCTGAGCCTCGCGGAGCTGCGCGACCTGTTCTCCTCGAAGGGCGCCGTCCTCGGCGGGCTCGCCCGGATCATCGACCGCAAGGTTCTGGAGGACGACGGTTCGGACCTCGCCGAGGAGCCGACGCGCGAGCGCCTGTTCGACGTGCTGATGCGCCGCCTCGACGCGATGACGCCGTACAAGCCGGCGCTGCGGCGCATCGCCTACGCCCTCCGCGGCGATCCGCTGTCGATGCTGGCGCTGAACGGCGTGGCGCTGAACTCGCACCGCTACATGCTGGCGGCGGCCGGGATCGACACGGAAGGCCCCCTCGGCCGGCTCAAGCTCCAGGGCGTGGTGATCGCCTTCGCCCGCGTCACCGAGATCTGGCTCGACGACGACGACCCGGCGCTGGCCCGGACGATGGCCCGCCTCGACAAGGAGATCCGCAGCGGCGAACGCTTCATGGAGCGCGCCGAGGACGCCCGCCGCCTCGCCGCCCCGTTCCGTGCCCTCGGACGCTCCCTGCTCGACCGCCGATCGAACCGAGCCCGGGTGCCGGACGCGGAGGACGCCGAGCCGGCCGCACAAATCTGAGATGCCGGCACCCGGCGCAGCGGACCACGACCCGACCGGCGCCTCGCCGGAACGGGCCGTGGTGGTATCGGACCGACGAGTGCCCGCGATGCGGAATCCCGATTGACGCCACCGACGCCACCCCCTAAACGAGCCTTCGTCGGCGCCGAGCGCCCGACGAGCCCAGGTGGCGGAATTGGTAGACGCGCTGGTTTCAGGTACCAGTCTTGCAAGAGGTGAAGGTTCGAGTCCTTTCCTGGGCACCATCAGTCGGCTAAGCCGCTGAACCGCAAAGAAGTTCAGTGAGATCATGTAGTTAGACGAGCCCGCGTGCTACACAGCGGTGCTACACATGGTTCTCTCGATGTCCCGGCCTCAGCTTCACCCCCGCTCCGGTGTCTACTGGCTGCGCAAGCGCGTGCCGGCCGAGCTCGTCAGCATGGTAGGGCGGCGTGAGGAGTACTTTAGCCTCCAGACCCGCGACCCGGCCGAGGCGAAGCGTCGCCATGCTAAAGAACTTCTGAAGCTTGAGCAGCGCTGGGCTGGGCTGCGCGCCGGACCTCGCACATTAACCGAACGCGAGGCGCATGAACTTGCCGCCGACGTTCACGATCGCTGGTTCGCACAGCACCAAGATGAGCCGAGCGCTCAGACCTTCTGGCCTATCGCCCTCGGCCCCAAGGTGTTCGCCCCTGCTACGCCCCTCGACCCGGCCACCATCGGAACGCCGGCGTTCTGGCAGCTCGACCCGGACCACTTCCTCGTGCAAGCGCTGGAGGATTGGTGCCGGGGCTATGCTGACCATGAGTGCGCCGCGCGTGGTCTCGTCGTCGACGCCGAAGGCCAACTAGAGCGGCATCCGATCAGGTTGGATCATAAGCGTCGTATCCCGCGGCGGCGAGGTAGTTCCGGCATTCGTCTGGTTTGAAGGCGGCGAAGGCGTTTCGGATGGCATCCCAGAGGTCGGCAACGGT
>NZ_VRUW01000070.1:0-26475 GCF_008039475.1 Methylobacterium sp. WL12
CCCTTGCCCCACCCCATTCCCTCATCCTGAGGTGCCGGAGCGAAGCGGAGGCCTCGTAGGAGCCCTCCAGGGATGACGGCGGGTTCTGGAGGGCTCCTTCGAGGCCCGCCGAGGCGGGCACCTCAGGATGAGGTGGCGGATCGGACAATCGAACGCCGACGGATGCTCAGCTCTTCGCCGCCGGCAGGGTCGCGCCCGAGACCTGGGCGTAGAGCCGCGCGACGGAGGAATCGTCGTCGCGGCCCATGCCCGAGCCGGAGGCCATCAGGAACATCTGCAGGGCGGCGGCCGCCACCGGCACGGGGTACTTCTCGACGCGGGCCATGTCCTGCACGATGCCGAGGTCCTTGACGAAGATGTCGACCGCGCTCTTCGGGCCGTAGTCGCCGTCGAGCACGTGCGGCATCCGATTCTCGAACATCCACGAATTGCCGGCCGACTTGGTGATGACCTCGTAGACGCGCGCGAGGTCGAGGCCCTGCTTGGCGGCGAAGCTCATCGCCTCGCACGCCGCGGCGATGTGCACGCCGGCCAGCAGCTGGTTGATCATCTTGAACGCCGCGCCCTGGCCGGCCGCGTCGCCGAGCTCGTAGAGCGTACCGGCCATCGCATCGAGGGCGGGACGGGCCGCATCGAAGGCGGCTTGCGTGCCCGAGGCCAGGAAGGTCAGCGCCCCGTCGGCGGCGCGCGCCGCGCCCCCGCTCATCGGCGCGTCGAGGTAGTGGCGGCCGCTCGCCTCGAGGCGGGCGGCGAGGCGCCGAGCGACCGCCGGGTCCATGGTCGCGGAGGAGACGAACACCGCGCCCTCCGGCATCGCCGCCGCGGCGCCGTCCTCGCCGAACAGCACGGTCTCGGTCTGGGTGGCGTTGACGACGACGCAGATGACCACGCCCGCCCCCTCGGCCGCCTCCGCCGGGCTCGCCACGCCGCGCCCGCCGGCCGCCGAGAAGCGGGCGACGGCCTCGGGGTTCACGTCGCAGGCCGCGACCGTGAAGCCGGCGCGCAGCAGCGAGGCCGCCATGCCGAAGCCCATCGAGCCGAGCCCGATCACAGCGGCGTGGCGGGCGGAGGAGGTTGCTGTCATCGCGGATGTCCGGTTGGGGCCTTGGGCGGCGGGTGCCGGGGTCTAGCGGTTCACCAGGCCCTTGGGCGTCACGAAGGTCGCGATCGAACCGAGCACCAGCATCGCGGCGAGGGCGTACATGCCGGTGGCGGTGTTGCCGCTGTAGTCCTTCAGGGCGCCGATCACGTAGGGGCTGGCGAAGCCCGCGAGGTTGCCGACCGAGTTGATCAGCGCGATGCCGGCGGCGGCGCCCGCACCCGAGAGGAAGGCGGTGGGCAGCGACCAGAACAGCGGCGCGCAGGTGAGCACCCCGCCGGCCGCCACCGAGAGCGCCATGATCGCGATCGTGGTGCTGCCGGCGGTGGCCGCGACGACGAAGCCGACGGCGCCGCAGAGCGCCGGCACGATCAAGTGCCAGCGCCGCTCGCGCATCCGGTCGGCGCTGCGTCCGAGCAGGATCATCACGAACACCGCGAACAGGAACGGGATCGCGCTGATGAGGCCGATGTTGAGGTTGCCCTGCACGCCGGTGGATTTCACCAGGGTCGGCATCCAGAAGGTCAGGCCGTACTGGCCGGTGACGAAGCAGAAGTAGATGAAGCTCATGAACCAGACGCGGCCGTTCTTGAACACGGTCGCGATCGAGTGCGGGCTCGTCTCCTTGCCGACGTTGTCGGCGGCGATGTCGCGCTCGATCACCGCCTTCTCGGCGTCGTTCAGCCACTTGGCCTCGGAGGCGCGGTTGTCGAGGTAGAAGAACACCGCGACGCCGACCAGCACCGCCGGCACCGCCTCGATCACGAACATCCACTGCCAGCCGGCCAGGCCGTGCGCGCCGTTGAACGCGTCCATGATCCAGCCCGAAAGCGGGTTGCCGAAGATGCCCGAGACGGGGATCGCCGCCATGAACACGGCGATGACCTTGGCGCGGCGATGGGCCGGGAACCAGGCCGTCGTGTAGAGGATCACGCCCGGGTAGAAGCCGGCCTCGGCGAGCCCGAGCAGGAAGCGCATGATGTAGAAGGTGGTCGCCGAGTTCACGAACAGGAACGCGCCCGAGATGATCCCCCAGGTGACCATGATCCGGGCGATCCAGATCCGTGCGCCGACCTTGTGGAGGATCACGTTCGAGGGCACCTCGAACAGGAAGTATCCGATGAAGAACACGCCCGCGCCGAAGCCGTAGACCGTCTCGCTGAAGCCGAGGTCCTGGGACATCTGCAGCTTGGCGAAGCCGACGTTCACCCGGTCGAGGTAGGCGACGACGTAGCAAAGCATCAGGAACGGCACGAGGCGCCAGAACACCTTCGTATAGGTCTGCTCGACCAAGTCCTTCGACGGCACGGCGCTGCCCGGCAGCACGGCGGCTGGTGAACTCATGGCGTCCTCCAAGGCCGACGTCTTGGCGCGTCGGCGTCATGATTGATTCTGCGCCGTGATGCGGCGCTTGGATTCTGCCTAAAGTATTTTGGCAGCGCTGCCAATCGAGTTGCGGGTGACAGCGATGCTCGATATGTCGCTTCTGATCTCGCCGCGCGAAGGGCCACCATGAACCTGCATCGGCGCCTCGTGACGCTGGCGGACGTCGCCCGGGAATCGGGGTTCGGCGAGAGCACCGTCTCGCGGGTGCTGCGCAACCAGGGCTCGTTCTCCAAGCGCACCGCCGACCGCGTGGCCGAGGCGGTGGCCAAGCTCGGCTACGTGCCGAACCGCCTGGCCGGGTCGCTGGCCGGCAACGCGGCGTCGGCCGGCTCGCAGCTCGTCGGCATCGTGATCCCGTCACTCGCCAACATCGTCTTCCCCGACCTGCTGCGCGGGCTGACGGGGGCGCTCGACCGCACCGGCTTCCAGAGCGTGATCGGCGTCTCCGACTACGATCCCGACCGCGAGGAGGCGCTGGTCGCCGCCCTGCTGTCGTGGCGCCCGGCCGGGCTCGTCCTCACCGGTCTGGAGCATAATCCCGACACCGTGGCGCTGCTGCGCGCCGCCGGCATACGCGTCGTCGAGATGATCGACACGGACGGGCCGGGCCTCGACCTCGTCGTCGGCTTCTCCAACCGGGCGGTCGGCGAGGCCAGCGCCGCGCACTTGCTGGCGCGGGGCTACCGCCGCATCGGCTATGTCGGCCACGACATCTATCGCGACCTCCGGGCGGGCAAGCGGCTCGCGGGGTGCGAGGCGGCCCTGCAAGGCACGGGGCACGGGCTGATCGACCGCGAGATCGTGGCCGAACCGTCCTCCGCTACGGCGGGGCGGGCGGCGCTCGACCGGCTGCTCGACCGCACGCCGGACCTCGACGCCGTGTACTTCTCCAACGACGACATGGCGCTCGGCGGCTACTTCTGCTGCCTGGCGCGCGGGTGGTCGATCCCGCACCGGCTCGCGCTGTTCGGCTACAACGGCCTCGACATCACCGCGGCGATGCCGCAGCCGCTCTCGACGATCCGCACGCCCCGGCTGCGGATCGGCGAAATCGCCGCCGAGCGTCTGGCGGCGGGCGGACCGGCCGAGACGATCGACCTCGGCTTCGCGCTGGTCGCGGGCGCGACCGCATGAGGGATCGGGCATGAGGGATCGGGCATGAGCGAGTCGAAGCAGCGCGAGGACATCTGCCGCCACGGGCGCTCGCTGTTCGAGCGCGGCCTGACGCCCGGCTCCTCGGGCAACATCTCCCTGCGCCTGCCCGACGGCGGCTGGCTGGTGACGCCGACCAACGCCTCGCTCGGCTTCCTCGATCCGGCCCGGATCTCGCGCCTCGACGCCGCGGGTCGGGTGGTCTCCGGCGACAAGCCGACCAAGGAGATCCCGCTGCACACCGCGCTCTACGAGAGCCGCGCCGAGGCTCGCGCCATCGTCCACCTGCACTCGACCCACGCGGTGGCGGTGTCGATGCTGCCCGAGATCGACCCGAAGGCGGTGCTGCCGCCGCTGACGCCGTACTACCTGATGCGCACCGGCGGCACGGCCCTCGTGCCGTACTACCGCCCCGGCGATCCCGCGGTGGCCGATGCGATCCGGGGTCTGGCGGGGAAGTACGCCTCCGTGCTGCTCGCCAACCACGGCCCGGTGGTGGCCGGCGAGAGCCTGGAGGCCGCCGTCTTCGCCACCGAGGAGCTGGAGGAGACGGCCAAGCTCTACCTGCTCCTGCGTAACCTCAACCCGCGCCAGCTCAGCCCGGCCCAGGTCGCCGACCTGGTCTCGCATTTCGGGCTGACGCTGCCGGAGCATGATGGGCACGCGCACGGCTGTTCATGATCTTCACGCCATCCCCGTCATTCCGGGGCCGCGCAGCGGAGCCCGGAATGACGGGGTGGTGTTTCAAAGCCCCGTCCAGCCCGCAAGCGTCGGATAGAGGTCCGACCATTCGGGATTGAAGTCCTCGATGAGTCGGACCTTTCAGTCGCGACACCACTTCTTGAGCGCCTCCTCGCGGTCGATCGCGTCGACGATCCGATCGTAGAGTTCGTACCAAACGAGGCGATTCACGTCGTAGGTCGCAGTGAACCTGCGATATCTCTTCGCCCTGTGCTCATGAACACGACGAGCAAGGTCGTTTGTCACGCCGAGGTAGAGGGTGCCATGCCGACGGCTGGCAAGCAGGTATACGGCACTCGGCATGTCCGACGACGGTATCGGTTTCGATGCTCAAGAGCAGTATCGCGCACATCTCAATCCTTCGAGAGCATCCCGCGCCCGATGGAGAACACCCGCCCGTCGCCCAGCAAGTGTGCGGTGATGTCCTTGGAAAACAGCGGCTCAAACGCCGCGTCGCGGACGTTGAGGCCCCCGGCGTAGGCGCCGAAGGCCGGCATCACCAGGCGGGTTCCGTCGGTGACGAAGCAGCGGCGGCGCACCGCCCGGCCGCGCATCGCGACCTTGCCGCAGGGATGCAGGTGGCCGGCGACCTCGCCGGGCGCCGCGCCCGGGGTCGGCTCGTGGCGCAGCGTCAGGCCGCCGAGCCGCAGCACGTCGGCGTAGCGCCCGCCGACGCCCTCGCTCACCGCGGCGTCGTGGTTGCCGGCGATCCAGACCCAGTCGCGGCCCTGCTGCAGCGCCGCGACCATCGCCCGGTCGCCCGGCTCCATCCGCTCCGGCCCGCGCGCGTCGTGGAAGCTGTCGCCGAGCGCCACGATGCAGGCCGGGTCGAAGCGGGCTACGGCCTCGTGCAGGCAGGCCAGGGTCTCGCGGGTGTCGTAGGGCGGCAGGAACTGGCCGGTGCGGGCCGCATACGCCGAGCCCTTCTCCAGGTGGAGATCGGACACGATCAGGGTGCGGTGCGCGGGCGCCCACAGGCCGCCGCACAAATCGAGGGTGAGAACCTCGCCGGCGAGCGTCAGGCCGGGGGATTTTTGAGTCTTCTCGAGTCTCAGGCCGAGCGCCAAGATGGTGTCCTCGTCGGTGGGGAAGGGGGCCGTCACCCCAGCGCCTCTTCGAGAAGCTGGGCCTCGGCCTCGGCCAGGATCTCGTCGGCGCCCTCGCCGTAGACCCGTTCCCGCCCGATCTCCAGCATCACGGAGACCGAAAGCGGCGAGACGCGGTCGAGGGCCTTGTGGGTGATTCGCCCCTGGATGCGCTCCAACATCATGCCGAGCCGCCTCACGTCGAGGAGTCCGGTTGCCGCATCCTGGCGCGCGGCGCGCATCAGCAGGTGGTCGGGCTGGTGCTTGCGCAGCACGTCGTAGATCAGGTCGGTGGAGATCGTCACCTGCCGCCCGGTCTTCTTCAGCCCGGGATGGCGGCGCTCGATCAGCCCGGCGATGACCGCGCATTGGCGGAAGGTGCGCTTCATCATCGAGGATTCGTCGAGCCAGGCTTCGAGGTCGTCGCCGAGCATGTCCTGCGCGAACAGGTCTTCGAGGAAGCGGGGCTCCAGCGCGATCCGCTCGGAGAGGTCGCGGGTCATGAAGATCGCGATGCCGTAATCGTTGGCGGCGAAGCCCAGCGGCCGCAGGCGGGCGCGCTCCAGCCGCCGTGTCAGCAGCATGCCGAGCGTCTGGTGCGCGAGCCGGCCCTCGAACGGGAAGGCAGTGAGGTAGTGGCGCCCCGCGCGCGGGAAGGTCTCGACCAGGAGGTCGCGCTCGCCCGGCAGCAGCGACCGGCTGCGCTGGAGCAGCAGGTAGTCGGCGACCTGCCGCGGCAGCCGGTCCCATTCGAACGGGTCGGCGATGATCGCGCGCACGCGCGCAGCGAGGTAGGTCGAGAGCGGGAACTTCGAGCCGGCATAGGAGGGGATCGCCGGGTCGGTGCCGGGCCCGGCGCGGGTGGCCATCGCCTCGTCCTCGGCCAAGCCCTCGAAACGGAGCACCTCGCCGGCGAACAGGAAGGTGTCGCCCGGCGTCAGGGTGTCGGCGAAATCCTCCTCGATCTCGCCGAGCACCCGGCCGGTCTTCGGCAGCACCGTGCCGGGCTTGCCGCGCAGCGAGCGGGCGAGCCGGACCTTCACCTTCGCCGCCTCGACGATGGTGCCGACGTTCATCCGGTAAGCTTGCGCGACGCGCGCGTCGCGCACCCGCCACAAGCCGTCCGGCCCGCGCAGGATCTTGGCGAAGCGCTCGTAGGCGCGCATTGCGTAGCCGCCGGTGGCGACGTAGTCGACGACCGCCTCGAAATCCTCCCAGGACAGGGTCGCGTAGGGGGCGGCCGAGATCACCTCGTCGTAGAGCGCCACCGGGTCGAACGCGTCGGCGCAGGCCATGCCGAGCACGTGCTGGGCGAGCACGTCCGGCGCGCCGAGGCGGGCGTCGGGCGTGTCCTGCGCCGCCTCCTCGACGGCATCGAGCGCCGCACGGCATTCGAGGATCTCGAAGCGGTTGCCGGGGACGAGGTAGGCCTTCGACGGCTCGTCCATGCGGTGGTTGGCGCGCCCGATCCGCTGCATGATCCGGCTCGCGCCCTTCGGCGCGCCGACGTTGATCACGAGGTCGACGTCGCCCCAGTCGATGCCGAGGTCGAGCGTCGCGGTGCAGACGATGGCGCGAAGCGAGCCCGCCGCCATCGCCGCCTCGACGCGGCGGCGCTGGGTGGCGTCGAGCGAGCCGTGGTGGAGGGCGATCGGCAGCACGTCGTCGTTGAGGCGCCACAGCTCCTGGAAGGTGTACTCCGCCTGGAGACGGGTGTTGACGAAGACAAGCACCGTGCGGTGCGCCCGGATCAGGTCGTAGATCGCCGGCATGGAATGCCAGGCCGTGTGCCCGGCAAGCGGCAGGGTCTTGCCGATGTCGAGCAGGTGCAGGTTCGGCGCCGCCCCGCCGCGCACGACGACGAGGTCGGCCATGGGGCTCGACGCGCTCCCTCTCCCAGGGGGAGAGGGTTGGGGTGAGGGGCGTGCCGTATCCGGAGGGGCCACGCCCCTCATCCTGTCCTTCTCCCCCTGGGAGAAGGGACCTGCGCCGTCACCGGTATCCGGGTCCGATTCGGAGAGCGCGTTCTGCGGCACGAGATACTGCCGCAGCGCGTCCGGCTCGCGCACCGTCGCCGACAGGCCGATCGCGGCGAGGCCGGGGCTGAGCCGGTGCAGGCGGGCCAGCGCGAGCGACAGCAGGTCGCCGCGCTTCGAGGTGACCAGGGCGTGGAGCTCGTCCAGCACCACGCAGCGCAACTGGGAGAAGAAGTCCGCCGCCTCGCGGTGCGCGATGAGGAGGGCGAGCTGCTCCGGCGTGGTGAGCAGGATGTCCGGCGGGCGCTCGATCTGGCGGGTGCGCTTGTGCGCCGGGGTGTCGCCGGTGCGGGTCTCGATCCGCAGCGACAGGCCGATGCCCTCCACCGGTGCCTCGAGGTTGCGCGCGATGTCGACCGCAAGCGCCTTCAGCGGCGAGATGTAGAGCGTGTGGAGTTTTCGCTCGGACGGCTTCGCCCGGCTCTCCGACAGGGCGACGAGGCTCGGCAGGAAGCCGGCGAGCGTCTTGCCGGCGCCGGTCGGGGCCACGAGCAGCGCCGAGCGGCCGGCGCCCGCGATGCGCAGCAACTCGAGCTGGTGCGTCCGCGGCGTCCAACCCCGCGCGGAAAACCACGCGGCGAAGGCCGGCGGCAGGACGCCCGGGTCGGCCGTTTTCCCAGGCCCCTTGCGCCCGCTCAGGCGAGCGCCATCAGGAAGCGGTCGATCAGCTCCAGCGCCCGCTCGGACATCGCGCCGGGATAGCGGATGAAGACGTGGCAGCCACCGGCATAGACCGCCGTGTGGCCGCCGTTGCCGGCCGCGGCCCAGCGGCCGGACATGTAGAGCGTGTCGTCGAGCAGCGGGTCGCAGGTGCCGACCGTGAATAGCGCCGGCGGCAAGCCCTTGAGGTCGGCGTAGATCGGCGAGACGTCCGGCCGGCGCCGGTCGATGCCGTCGCGGACGTAGCCGTTGGCGAAGGCGGTCAGGTCGGTGGTGTTGCAGACGAGGCGCTCGTCGCCCCAGTTGCGCACCGACGGGGTCAGCCCGAGGTCGAAGAAGCCGGCGTTGAGGTTCGCGCCGCGGAAGGCGCGCGGCAGCGCGTGCCGGTCGCGCAGGCGCAGCAGCACCATCACCGCGAGGTGCGCCCCGACCGATTCGCCGCCGATCGTCAGCGCCGTGACGCCGAACTCGGCCTTGCCCGGCCCCGCGAGCCAGAGCGCGGCCGCCTCGCAATCGAGGAGGGCGGCCGGATAGGGATGCTCGGGGGCGAGGCGGTAATCGACCGAGAGGCAGATGAAGCCGCAGGTGTCGGCGATCCGCTCCAGCCACGGGTCCTGCTCGTCGGCCGAGCCCCAGACCCAGCCGCCGCGATGGATGTGCAGGTAGGCTCCGCGCAATTTCACGCCGGCCCGCGGGCGGATCACCCGGAGATCGAGAGGGCCGCCGGGGCCCTCGATCGTCATCGTCTCGGCGCGGGTGCTGCGCGGCATCGCCGGCGAGGCGGGCGTGCCGGCGCGGCGCCGGGCGCGCACCTCGGCGATCGGCAGCGACCACGGGTCGGCCTGCGCCGCGTGCGCGGCGACGATCTCGGCGTTGAGCCGCTTGGTCTCCGGATCGATCGTCGCCGGGTCGAACAAGGCGTGGTCGATCATGGGGCGTTTCGTCTCTTTACGCGTCTCTTGGGGCAACGCGGCGCGCGGGCGGAGGGCGTCGGCGAATCCCGCGCGCATCTTGGCGCGCCGGGGCCGCATTGCCATCTCGTCCCGGGCAGCGAAACCGCCTAACGCCCGAATCACCATCCGGTTTCGCCGCCGGTGTGGTGCATCCGTCACGGTTCCGCCGGCTTCGGGCGGTTGGAAGGGCGTCGTCCTCCGAGGAATGTCGATGATCGTCGAGCACGACCCCCGCCGCCAGGGTCAGAACCATACGGGTGCGTCCTACCGCGAGGCGCCGGGTTATCGCGCCTCGGCTATGCGCCGCTTCCTCGGCGGGTCGCCGGCCGCGGTGTTCCTGCGGCTGCTGTTCCTGTCGGTGCTCGTCGGCGCCTTCATGGCGATGCTCGGGCTCACGCCCGCGCGCCTGTTCTGGCAGGTCTACGATTCGGCCCGCGCGCTCGTCGACCTCGGCCTCGCCACGTTCCACGATTTCGGCGGGTGGATCCTGGCCGGCGCCATCGTGGTGGTGCCGCTCTGGCTGATCTCGCGTCTGTTCGCGGTCTCGCGGTAACCCCACCGCGATCGGGAGCCCGCGTGACCCCACCCCTTCCCATCACCGGGCGGCGCGTCCTCGCGCTCGCCCTGCCGATGACCATCGCCAACGTCACGACGCCGATGCTGGGCTTCGTCGGCGCCACGGTGATCGGGCGGTTGGGCGACGCCGCCCTGCTCGGGGCGATCGCGCTGGGCGCCGTCATCTTCGACGCGCTGTTCTGGTCGTTCGGCACCCTGCGGATGGCGACCGCCGGCCTCACCGCGCAGGCGGTCGGCGCGCGCGACGCCGCTGAGGTCGACCGGACGCTGGCGCGCGCCCTCGCGGCCGGGCTCGTCGCGGGGATCGTCCTCGTCGTCCTGCAGGGGCCGATCGCGGCGGCGGCCTTCCGGATCACCGGCGCGAGCCCCGCGGTGATCGCCGGGCTCGCCACCTACGTCCACATCCGCATCCTCTCGGCGCCGTTCGCGCTGGCGAACTACGCCGTGCTCGGCTCGGTGCTCGGGCGCGGCCGCACCGATCTCGGCCTGCTGCTGCAGGTGGCGATCAACGTCGTGAACATCGGCCTGACGCTGGCCCTGGTGCTCGGCCTCGACCTGAGCCTAGCCGGCGCCGCCCTCGCCACGGTGATCGCGGAAGCCGCCGGCCTGGCTCTCGGCCTCGTGATCCTGGTGCGCCTCGGCTCGAAGCCCTGGCGGGTGCCGTGGTCCGAGATCCGAGACCCCGTCGCCCTGAAGCGGACGCTCGCGGTCAACGGCGACGTGATCGTGCGGACGCTGGCGCTCGTGTCGGGCATCGTGCTGTTCTCGGCGCTCGGCGCACGCCAGGGCGACGCGGTGCTCGCGGCCAACGCGGTGTTGTGGAATCTCTTTCTGATCGGCGGGTTCTTCCTCGACGGCTTCGCCACGGCCGCCGAGGCCCTATGCGGGCAGGCGGTGGGCGGGCGCGACGCCGGCGGGTTCCGCAAGGCGTCGGCGCTGTCGCTGGGCTGGTGCCTCGGCTTCGGCCTCGGCGTGAGCCTGCTGGCGCTGTTCGGGGGCCACGCCTTCATCGACTTCGTCACCACGAGCGAGCCGGTGCGCGCGGTGGCGCGGCGCTACCTGCCGCTGGCGGCGGCCGCCCCCTTCGTCGCGGCGCTGCCCTTCGCCTACGACGGCATCTACATCGGCGCGACCTGGACGCGGGCGATGCGCAACCTGATGCTGGCCGCGCTCGCCGCCTATTGCGCCACCCTGGTCCTCGTCCAGGGGCTGCAGCTCGGCAATGCCGGCCTGTGGCTGGCCTTCCTGAGCTTCCTCGGCGCGCGCGGCATCGGGCAGGCCCTGGCCTATCCGGGCCTCGCCCGGCGGACGTTTTCGCCCGACCGCGCCTGAAGCTGCGGCTGAGCTAACCGCCTCAGCGCGGGTCCTTCCATGTGGTCGGCGCGGCGGGGGCCGGCGGCAGCGCCTCGACCCGGCGCTGAACGCTGCGCCGGGCCGGCGCCTCCGCGCGCCGGTGGCGGACGAGGCGGGCGCGCCGCATCCGCGGGCGTCGGGCGCGCTCGGTCGAGGAGCCGACGACGCCCCCGATCACCGCGCCCGCCACCGCCCCGATCGGGCCGCCGACGAGGGCGCCCGCAACCGCGCCGGAGCCGACGCCGACCACCGTGTTGCTGGCGGCAGAGGCGGCGCCGGGCAGGGCGAGGCTGGAGGCCAGCATCAGTCCGAAAAGCGTGCGTCGCAGCATGGGGATGACCTTCGAAATCCGTGGCGTTTCCCCGCCCTTGGCCGCGGAAGGTGACCAAAGCGGGGCTCCGCCGTTGCGCGGACGGCACGGTGCCTCCGGTTTCGATCGCGGCGGAATCTCGGAGTTTCGTCGCCGCGGCCCCTGGCAAGGCGAGTGCATTGCGGTAGGGTCGCGGACTTTTCTACGGGGTGACTCGCCGAATGTCCGATCTCCGCCTCCGCCGCAGCGTCCTCTACATGCCGGGCTCGAACCAGCGTGCGCTCGACAAGGCCAAGACCCTGCCGGCCGACTGCCTGATCCTCGACCTGGAGGATGCGGTCTCCATGGAGGAGAAGGACCTCGCCCGCGAGCAGGTCTGCGCCGCGGTCAAGAGCGGCGAATACGGCGACCGCGAGCTGATCATCCGCGTCAACGCCCCCCAGACGCCGTGGGGCGAGAAGGACCTGCGCGCCGCGATCGAGGCGCGGCCCGACGCGATCCTGATGCCGAAGGTGTCCTCGCCGGCCGTGCTGGAGAGCATCGCCGACCACCTCGAGGCCCTCGACGCGCCGGACGGCATCGCCGTCTGGGCGATGATCGAGACGCCGGCCGCGATCCTGAACATCCAGGACATCGCCCGCGCCAGCCGCGACCGGCGTACCCGGCTCACCTGTTTCGTGCTCGGCACCAACGACCTCGCCAAGGACACCTGGGCCCAGCTCGTTCCCGGCCGCGTGCCGATGCTGCCGTGGATGATGTTCACCCTCGCCGCCGCCCGCGCCTCCGGGCTCGCGATCCTCGACGGCGTCTGGAACGACATCGGCGACGTCGAGGGCTGCCGCGCCGAGTGCCGCCAGGCGCGCGACCTCGGCTTCGACGGCAAGACGCTGATCCACCCGAACCAGCTCGAGCCGGCCAACACCTCCTTCGCCCCGACCGAGGAGGAGGTGCGCCGCGCCCGCCTCGTGCTCGAAGCCTTCGACCGGCCCGAGAACGCCAAGCGCGCGGCGATCAAGGTCGAGAACCGCATGTACGAGCGCCAGCACGTCGGCATGGCCAAGCGCGCGGTGACGTGGTCCGAGGCGATCAAGGCCAAGGGGCAATAGCAACAAGGGCCAGTAGCGCCGAGGGCCGGTCGGTCGGAAGCGCGTCGCGCGGGGGCGCCGTTCGGCCTCGTCCCGTCATGGCCGTCGGCTGCGGCGCGCGCCCTCGTCCCTCGTCTCCCGCAAGGAGGTTCTCATCGCTCAGACGACGATCACGCCCCCGCCACGGCGCCTGCGCGCGCTGGTGGGCCTCGTGGCGGCCACGGTGCTGCTGCCGTTCCTCGTGATGCTGCTCGGCCTCTGGGAGGGCCGGCGTGCCGACGACGACTGGGCCGCGTTCGCGGCCGAGCATCGCCACCTCTCCGCGATCGTCGCCGACCTGGAGGCGCGGACGCCGCGCGACGGGCGCGTCGACTACACCCTGCAGTTCCGCAAGGGCGGCCAGACCTACGGCGGCCCCCTCGCCCTGGACAAGGCGCGCGACGCGCGCGGCGAGGTCGCGACCATGACCACGCTAATGGATTGGCGCCGCAGCCTGCCGCCGGTGGTGGTCGTGGGCGGCGGGCTCGCGGCGGCGCTCTCGATCCTGGTGCTGCTCACCGGAGCCGTCCTCGGGCTGGTCGGGCGCACCTCGCGCGACGCGCTCGTGGGCGGGTTCTCCCTGGTGCGCAAACTCCTGCCGGCGGCGCTGGCGCTGCAGATCGTGGCGGCCACCGCCGGGTTCGTCGCCGCCGTGATCTTCGAGGCGGGGATGCTCGCCCAGTCCGGCTTCGACGGCGGCGCGCTGAAGCTGCTCGGCGTCGCCGCCGTGGCGGTCGGCGCGACCGTGATCGCGGCGGCGAGCACCCTGTGGGGCCTGCGCCGCGCGCTCGCCGCCTTCGAGCCCGACCCGCTGCCGATCCTCGGCCGCCCGGTCTCGGCCGCGGAGGCGCCGGGGCTGTGGCGCCTCACCGAGGGGCTCGCCGACCGCCTCGGCGCGCTCAAGCCCGAAGCCGTCGTGGTCGGCCTCACCGGTGGATTCTTCGTCAGCGCCGGCCCCGCCCTGCTGCAGCCCGGCGGCGAGCGCCTGGCCGGCCGGATCCTCTACCTGCCGCTGCCCTACCTCGCCCTGATGCGGGGCGACGAGGTCGCGGCGATCATCGGCCACGAGCTCGCCCACTATGCCGGCGGCGACACCGCCTACAGCCAGCGCTTCCTGCCGATCTATGCCGGCGTCGGGCGCTCCCTCGACGCGGTCGCGGCCGGCCACCAGGGCTCGCTCGGCCTGCTCGGCCCGTCGTTGCGCCTCGGCGTGTTCGTGATGGAGCGCTTCCACCTCGCCGTGCGCCATTGGAGCCGGGCGCGCGAGTTCGCGGCGGACGCTGCCGGCGCCGGCCTGACCACGGCCGAGGCCTCCGCGCGGGCGCTGCTGCGTACCGGTGCCGTGCAGCCGCGCATCGCCGAGACCCTGGACGCCGCCGCCGAGGCGCCGGCTTCCGCGCCCTCAGACCTCGTCGCCGCCGTGCTCGACCGCGCGGTCGCGCAGGGCCTCGACGACCCGGCCGCCCACCTGGAGGCGGAGCAGGCCCACCCGACCGACACCCACCCGCCGACCCGCGAGCGCGTGGCGGCGCTCGGCGTGCCGCTCGGACCCGACCTGCTCGCCCTGGCCGCGACGGCGCCGCCCGCGCACGCCCTCAGCCAGCTCGGCGCCTACTTCGCCGACCCGGCCGGCCTGTGCCGGGCGGCGACGGCCGACTTCCTCGGCGTGGTCCGCGAGCACGAGGCGGCCGTGCGGGCCGACCTGGAGACGGCGGCGGCAGGCGTCGCCGCCGAGGACCAGGTGCTGCGCGACAACAGCCGCCCCGGCGCCTTCGTGCTCGTCGGCGCGGCCGTCCTGTTCGGCCTCGCGGCGCTCGGCCTCGCGATCTTCGGCTTCCCGAGTCTCTCGGCGCGGGAGGCCGGCTACTTCGCGGTCGTCGTGCTCGTGCTCGGCGCGATCCTCGGGGCTTTGGGCGGCTACCGGCTCTGGCGCGGCGAGCGGGTCACCCTGATCCTGCGCCCCGACGGGCTGGAGGTGCCGGGGCTCGATCGGTCTATCGCCTGGGAGGCGATCGCCGACCTCGACATCAGCGTGAACCAGACCGGCATCGCCACGCGCCTGCTGCTGCCGCCGGAGGCGCCGTTCCCGGTCCGCGTGCCCGGCGGGCGCGGCGTGAAGCTCGACGCCAAGCGCCGCATCGTCACCTTCGCCCTCGGCCTGCCCCGCCGGACGACGCCGCAGGACTTCGTCGACCTGCTCGGCCGCTACCAGGTCGCGGCGCAGGCGCGTCGCCTCCTGGCCCAGGCCGAAGCCGCCTGATCCGAAACCCGGACCCTTTGAGGCTCGATGACCGCATCGCCCGACCGCACCGGCCCCTCGACCGGCCCTGCCACGAACGCTTCGCAGGCCCCCCTGCGGCTGCCGCCGGCCAGCGGCGGCTGGCGACAGACCCTTTGGGTCCTGCTCGGCGTCGCCGGCTTGTGCGGCGTCCTGGTGGCCTGCGCCCTCTATACGGCGCCGGCGGTGCTGTCGGATTGGCAGGTGCGCGAGGCGGCCCAACCCGTCCCCGACGCGCGGGTGAGCGACGGGCGGTGCAGCACCAAGCTGGTCGTCCACATCTGCGACGCGACCCTGAGCCTGTCCACGCCCAAGGGCGCGGTGACGCGCCGGGTGAACTACGTGTTCACGGGCGTGCACCTCGGCGATTACAGCATCAGCGTCATGGCCGACCCGGCCCGCCCCGACCTCGTCACCACCGATCTCGGCCTCGACCGCCTGGTGAACCGCACCATCACCCTCGTGGTCGTGCTCCTGGCGACGTTCGCCACCATCGTGGCGGCGCTCGTTGCGCTCGTCCGCAACCGGCGCGCGGGGGCCTGACGGCGACGGCCGGCGACGGCCCGTCCGTTCACGCGGCCGCCGGCCGGTCCGCTGCCGTGCAGTGGAACGCCACCGTCTCGTAGGGGTAGCGGACGCTGTCACGCCCGGCCAGCTCCGGCGTGGCGGCGATCAGCGCCCGCACCGCGGCGGCCACGGCCGCCCTTTCGTCGGTGGGCAGGGCGGCGATGAAGCTTACCGAGAGCGCGCGGCCGACGACCACGTCCTCGGCCGGCCCTTCGTGGTGGTGGGGCAGGCGCCGCTCGTGCAGGGGCCCGAAGCCCGCGGCCGGGAACGCCGCGCGCCAGGCTCCCGTGCGATAGCGCGGCGTGTCGTCCTCGTAGGCGTCGACGATCCGCGTCAGGTCCGCGACCCAGGGCACGGATTCGTCGCGCACGTTCCAGACCAGCCCGAGCGTGCCGCCGGGGCGCAGCACGCGGCGGATCTCGGCGAGCGCCGCCGCTGTGGCGAACCAGTGGAAGGACTGCGCGCAGACCACCGCGTCGACCGCGCCGTCGGCGAGCGGGATCGCCTCCGCATGGCCGGGATGCGCTTCGACGCCGGGATTGCACTGGACGAGCTGCGCCCGCATGGCGGCGACCGGCTCGACGGCGACGACGCGGGCGCCGGTCTCCGTCAGGCGCGGGGTGAACTTGCCGGTCCCCGCGCCGAGGTCGAGCACGGTGCGCCCGGGACCGACCCGAAGGTCGCCGCGCAGCCAGCCGTCCAGCGCCGGCGGATAATCCGGTCGGCCGCTGACGTAGGTGTCGGCCTGGGCGGCATAGCCGGCCGCGGCCGAGCGGTGGATCGTCTCCATCCCGAGCCCTCGAATTCTTCGAACGCAGCCCACCGGACGTGTCGCCCCGGGAGCGTGCGTCAAGCCGGGTCGGCCTCCGCGGCGGCGACCAAGGCGGCGCCGTCCTCGGTCAGCGCATAGTGGGCGCGGCTCGACCGGGCGTCGCGCCGGCCGACCGCGACGAGGCCCGCCTCGTCCAGGGCGGCGACGGCGCGCAGGGCGTGGGCGTGGGCGACGTCGAAGGCCTTGGCGAGGCTGCGGCTGTCGGCGACCGCGCCGACGAAGGCCGCCGCCAGTAAGACCGCCTCGATCGGTTCGAGGCCGGGCCGCCGCCGCGCGACCGCCTCGACCAGCGTGAGGAACGCCGTCTCGTCGGCCGCGCTCGCGTCGTCGGCCGTGCTCAAGCCGCCGCGGCCGCCACCGTCCGCGGGCACACGGTGACCAGAACCGACTTCGAGGTCGGCGTGTCGCTCTCGGCGCCGAAGGTCGAGAGCGGCACCAGCACGTTGAGCTCGGGGTAGTAGCCGGCCAGGCTCCCGCGCGGCATGTCGAACGGCACCAGGCGGAAATCCTCGGCGATGCGCGACGTGCCGTCCGCGTGCAGGCCGACCACGTCGACCCGCTCACCGAAGCTTTGGCGCAGGGTGACGAGGTCGTCGGGGTGGCAGAAGATCACCCGGCGCTCGCCGTAGACGCCGCGGTAGCGGTCGTCGAGGCCGTAGATCGTGGTGTTGTACTGGTCGTGGCTGCGGAAGGTCTGCAGCACGAAGGTGTTGTCGGCCCCCGCTGCGACTTGGTGCTCGGTGGCCGCGGGCAGCGCGTCCGCCGAGAAGTTCGCGCGGCCGGTGGCGGTCTCGAACACGCGCTCGGCGGCGAGGTTGCGCAGCATGAAGCCGCGCGGGCGCCGGACTCGGACGTTGTAGCCGGCAAACCCCGGTACCGTGCGCTCGATCCGGTCGCGGATGCGGTCGTAATCCTCGGCCATCGCCGCCCAGTCGATCCGGTCTGAGCCGACGGTGGCCGCCGCCATGCCCGCGATGATCGCGATCTCCGAGCGCAGCTCCTTCGAGGCCGGCTTGTTGATGCCGCCCGAGCCGTGGACCATGCTCATCGAATCCTCGACGGTCACGATCTGGGTCTTGCCGGCGGCGTTCCGGTCGATCTCGGTGCGCCCGAGGCAGGGCAGCACGTAGCCGACCCGGCCCGGCACGAGGTGCGAGTGATTGAGCTTCGTCGCGATGTGGACCGTGAGCTCGCAGGAGGCCAGCGCCTTGGCCACCAGGGCCGTGTCCGGCGTGGCGCGGGCGAAGTTGCCGCCCAGCCCGATGAAGGCCTTCGCCGTGCCGTCGAGCATCGCGCCGATGGCGGCCAGCACGTTGTGGCCGTGCCGGCGCGGGGCGGCGAAGCCGAACTCGCGCTCAAGCGCGTCGAGGAAGGCGACCGGCGGCTTCTCGTTGATGCCGACCGTGCGGTCGCCCTGGACGTTGGAGTGGCCGCGCACCGGGCAGAGGCCGGCGCCCGGGCGGCCGATGTTGCCGCGCAAGAACATCAGGTTGGCGATCTCGCGCACCGTCGCCACCGAGTGGCGGTGCTGGGTCACGCCCATCGCCCAGGTCGCGATCGACTTCGACGAGGTGATGTAGATCTCCGCCACCTCTTCGAGGATGGCGCGCGACAGGCCGGACTGGTCCTCGATCGCGTCCCAGCCGGTCGCGTCGACCGCCGCGCGGTAGGCGGCGAGCCCTTCGGTGTGGCTGGCCAGGAAGGCGCGGTCGAGCACCGAGGGACGGCCGGCGGCGAGGGCCGCGTCGTCGGCGGCGAAGACCGCCTTGGCGATGCCGCGGAAGGCGGCCATGTCGCCGCCGAGCCGCGGCTGCAGGTAGTGGCTCGCGATCGGCCGGCTCGCGCCGCGCAGCATCTCGACGGTGTTCTGCGGGTCGGCGAAGCGCTCCAGCCCGCGCTCGCGCACGGGGTTGAACACCACCACCTTGGCGCCGCGCTCGGCGGCCTTGCGCAGGTCGGCGAGCATCCGCGGGTGGTTGGTGCCGGGGTTCTGCCCGACGACGAAGATCGCGTCCGCCTTCTCGAAATCCTCCAGCAGCACCGTGCCCTTGCCGACGCCGATGGCGTGCGCGAGGCCGATGCCGCTGGCCTCGTGGCACATGTTCGAGCAGTCGGGGAAGTTGTTGGTGCCGTAGGCCCGGGCGAACAGCTGGTAGAGGTAGGCCGCCTCGTTCGAGGCGCGGCCGGAGGTGTAGAACTCGGCCTGGTCCGGGTGGTCGAGGCCGCGGAGCGTCGCGCCGATCTCGGCGAAGGCCGCGTCCCACGACACCGCGACGTAGCGGTCGCTGGCTGCGTCGTAGCGCATCGGATGGGTGAGGCGGCCCTCGCCCTCGAGGGCGTAGTCGCTCCAGCCGCGCAGCTCGCTCACGGTGTGGCGGGCGAAGAACTTCGGCGGGGTGCGCTTGTCGGTGGCCTCCCACGAGACCGCCTTCACGCCGTTCTCGCAGAACTCGAACGACGAGCCGTGTTCCGGGTCGCCCCAAGCGCAGCCGGGGCAGTCGAACCCGTCCGGCTGGTTCGCCTTCAGCAGGGCGCGGGCGCCCGAGAGCGGGGAGCGGCTGCCGAGGAGGTGCTTGCCGCAGCTCTTCAGCGCGCCCCAGCCACCGGCGGCCGAGGAACGCTTGGGCGTGCTGACGGGGTCGGTCATGACGAGGCCTGGATCGAGGTTCGCGCGTGGCGATCACGCACTTGCGAGATAAGAGACCGCGCGGGTGCTTCTCAATCGTGTCTCGACGCACCCCCCTCATGCGTCCGGCACGCGCGCATTTTTAACGGTTCTCGTTTCCCGGGGGCGGCAAAGGACACGCGATGCAGGCACGGGTTCGGGTTCTCGCGGCGTTGGCGGCCGGATGCGCCGTCGGGGTCGCGATGATGGCCAACGATCATGCCCGCGACGCCGGCTGGGCCGTCACCGCGAACCAGATCGCCGACGCGCGGGCGTATGGGAAGCCGGGGGTCGAGATCGCCCCAGGCCGCTTCGTGTCCGAGCCGCTCCCGAGCGAGCACGCCGCTTTGCTGCCGGTGAAGTGGCTGCTGCTCGGTGCCGCCGCCGCCGGCGCGGTGTTCGTCGGAACGAGACGGCGGGGGTGAGCTGACTTTCCGCCGCGGCCCCCGACCTCGCGCCTCTTTCATTCCCTGCAGAGGGGGGAGGAAAGAGCGCGTCACGCCTCCCGCGCCAGCGCCTTCGCGTCGCGCCCGACCACGCCGGCGAGGCTCGTCAGCCCCTCCGATCGCATCCGCTCGACCAGGCCGCGCTTGATCGTGCCGACGAGGCCGGGGCCTTCGTAGACGAGGGCCGAGTAGAGCTGGAGAAGGCTCGCGCCGGCGCGGATCTTGGTCCAGGCGGTCTCGGCCGAGTCGACGCCGCCGACGCCGACCAGGGGCAGCCGGTCGCCGACGCGCAGGTAGGTCTCGGCCAGCATCCGCGTCGAGGCCGAGAACAGCGGCCGGCCGGACAGGCCCCCGGTCTCGCCCGCGAGCGCCGTCTCGGCGAGGGAGGCCGGCCGCGCCACCGTGGTGTTCGAGACGACGAGCGCCTGCACCCCGCGGCTAACCGCCGTGGCGCAGATCGCGTCCAGGGCGTCGAGGGTGATGTCGGGGGCGATCTTCAGAAGGATCGCGGCCTTCTCCGATCCGATCCGGGCGGCGGCCGCGTCGCGGGTCGCGACCACCCGGGCGAGCAGGTCGTCGAGGAAGGCCTCGCCTTGCAGGTCGCGCAGGCCCGGCGTGTTGGGCGACGAGACGTTGACGGTGACGAAGTCCACGAGCGGCGCGAGCCGCCCGGTGCAGGCGACGTAGTCGGCGAGCCGGTCGACGGCCTCCTTGTTGGCGCCGATGTTGACCCCGACGATCCCCGGCCGCCCGGCCCGCGCGCGCAGGCGGTCGGCGACCACGTCGAGGCCGGCGCTGTTGAGGCCGAAGCGGTTGATCACCGCCCGGTCCCGCGGAAGCCGGAACACCCGCGGGCGCGGGTTGCCGGGCTGGGGCTTGGGCACCACGCCGCCGACTTCGACGAAGCCGAAGCCGAAGCCAAGCAGCGCGTCGGCCGCCTGCGCGCCCTTGTCGAAGCCCGCCGCCAGGCCGACCGGGTTCGGGAACCGGCGGCCGAACGCCTCGACCGCGAGGCGGGAATCGTCGGCGGGCGGCGTGCGCGGCGGCATCAGGCTGAGCGCGCGAACGGTCAGGTTGTGCGCGTGCTCGGCGTCGAGGCCGTGCAGCGCCGGGCGCAGCAGCGGAAATAGGGCGCCGATCATGCCGGGATCTCCGCCGGCAGCACGTGCGCGCCGTCCGGCCCGAGCGGCATCGGGCTCACGCGGCGCACCGCGTCGAGGGGCAGGTCGCCGTAGAGATGCGGAAACAAGTCGCCGCCGCGCGAAGGCTCGTAGCGCAGCGCCGGACCGAGCGCTTCGGCGTCGACGGCGACGAGCAGGAGCCCGTCGCGACCGGAAAAATGCCGCCGCGCGGTCTCGGCCACCTGCTCGGCTGTGGAAAAGTGGATGAAACCGTCGGCCCGGTCGATCTCGGCGCCGACGAAGCGACCGAGGGCTTCCGCCTCGCGCCACAGCCTCTCGGGACAGATCTTATAGATCGACGTCATCGGCGCACCCGCTTTTCGATGCGCCGTCGATAGGGCGCCGGGCGGTTCCCTGGCAACCGTCCGGCAACCATCCCGACGGTTGTAACGGCCTCCGGGAGGCGTGGATTAGCCATTCGGCCGATTGCCTTTCTCGATCCGTAGTTCTACTTTCCTACAACTAGGCCGTGCGTCTCTGCGGTCGTCTTCGCCTTGGTCCCGCATGCTGTCCCACGAGCAGATTTGGAATGCCATCGACCGTCTGGCCGAGCGGCACGGCTTCTCCCCATCCGGCCTCGCCCGACGTTCCGGGCTCGACGCCACCAGTTTCAACCGGTCCAAGCGCGTCGGCGTCGACGGACGCAAGCGCTGGCCCTCCACCGAGTCGGTGTCCAAGGTCCTAGCCGCCACCGGCGCCAGCCTCGATGACTTCCTTAGGTTGATCGAGGCCCGCGAGGGGCCGCCGCGCGCCACCGTGCCGCTGATCGGCCTGACCCAGGCCGGCGCCGGCCGCCAGTTCACCGACGAGGGCATGCCGACCGGCGGCCCCGGCTGGGAGGAGATCGAGTTTCCCGATCTCGGCGAGGAGCGCGCCTTCGCCCTGGAGGTGCAGGGCGAGTCGATGCTGCCGCTGTTCCGCGACGGCGACGTGCTGATCGTCTCGCCCTCGGCCGGCGTCCGCAAGGGCGACCGCGTGGTGGTGCGGCTGCATTCCGGCGAGGTCATCGCCAAGGAGCTGCGCCGCCGCACGGCACGCACCGTCGAGCTCGCCTCGCTCAACCCCGAGCACGACGACCGCACCCTGAACGTCGGCGAGATCGCCTGGATCGGCCGGGTGATGTGGATCCGGCAGTAGGGGGGTCGGGGGCGCTCTCGCGTTTCGCTTCCACCCTCGCTCCGTCGTCTCGCACCCGCGCCCCGTCGTCCCGGGGCTGCGCAGCGGAGCCCGGGATCGAGAGGCGCCGACGGCGCCCAACCGAGCGCAACCTACGGTCTGGGTTCCGGGCTCGATTGCGGCGCCCCGGGATCACGCGATCGTGTCGATAGGCCTTCTTTCATTCAACCTAGGTGAAAGGCCGGCACACGAACCCATCCGGTGACCGCCTCACCCCCGGGGCGCCGCTTCAGGCTTGGCCGTCCGGTCCGATGTCGCTATCGCTGAGCGGTCGGAGCCGTGGCTTCGCGAGGCCGGACGAGAGCATGGCAGAGCCCGACGCGGACGGCTTGAACGAACCGGCACCGCACGCCGGCTGGATCGCGCTGCTCGATGCCGCCGCGCCCGCCTTCCTCGCCGACCCGCGCCGGCCGGACGAGCCGATCGTCCACGCCAACCCGGCCCTGCTGGACCTCGCCGGCCTGGAGGCCGCGGCCCTGGTCGGGCGCAACGTCCGGCTGCTGGCGGCCGACCGGCGCGCCCTAGACGACGGCGCCGAGTTCCTGGCGGCGCGGGGCGACGGCACCACCTTCTGGGCGCGCGTGACGCTGCGCCCGGTCTCTGGCAGCCCCTATCGGCTGGGCCAGGTCTTCGACGTGACCCGGCGGCGCGACGCCGAGAGCGCCCTCGTGCTCTCGCGCCAACGCGAGGCCCTGGGGTTGCTCACCAACAGCGTCGCGCACGAGTTCAACAACTTCCTCCAGATCCTAATCGGCTACATCGACGGGCTGAAGCGCCGGCTCGGCGACAGCCAGGAGCCGTTCATCCAGCGGGCGATGAGCCGCTCCACCGACGCGACCGAACGCGCCGCCGTGCTCACGCGCCAGCTGCTGGCCTATTCGCGCAAGATCGCCCCCGACGTGCGCCCGATCGACCTCGACGCGCTCGTGGCCGCCACCGTGGAGCGCCTGCGGCCCGGCCTGCCCGTGGGGGTGCGCTTGGAGCTTGCCGGCACGCCCGGCCTGCCGCGGGCGATCAGCAACCCGCTGCAGGTCGAGCTGGCACTCGGCCACGTGGTCACCAACGCGTGCGAGGCGATGCCGGACGGCGGCACCATCCGGATCGAGAGTTTCCGCATCGCGCCGGGCGACCGCTCGGTGCAGCGGCCGGAGGACGGCGCCGTCGGCATCCGCATCACGGATACCGGCGCCGGCATGTCGCCGGAGATGCTGGCCCGGGCGCTCGCGCCCTTCGCCACCAGCCGCGAGGCCGGGCGCGGGGCCGGGCTCGCCATCGTGCACGGGCTGATGAAGCGGCAGAACGGCACCATCGCCCTCGACAGCCGGCCGGGGGAGGGCACGCAGGTGCGTCTGGTCTTCCCGGCGGCGCCCGAGCGGCCTGCGGCCCCCCTGCGCTGACGAATCGTCAAGGGTGACGCGAAAAACATCGCGAGGCGACGGACTAAAACACGCCGCCCGGCGTCACCATCTTATGCGTCGGCGTTCGCGCCAAGACGTTCGACGACGCCGAGGCGTCCGACGACGTCCGGGACGTTTCGAGATGACCAGGGGCCGATCGATGCTCACCTCCACCACGCGCCGCAAGCGTGCGGCGACCTTTCTGGCGCTGGCCGCCGCGTTGACGGTCGCAGCGCCCGCCGTCGAAGCCCGTCCGGGCGGCGGCGGCAGCATGGGGTCGCGCGGCTCGCGCACCTTCAACGCGCCGTCGGCCACCACGACGGCGCCGACCGCCGCGCCGATGCAGCGCACGCAGACGCAGCCCACGCCCGGCATGAACAACCCGGGCATGAGCAACCCGGGGATGCAGGCGCCGGCCGCGCGCCCCCGCTTCGGCGGCGGCTTCATGGCGGGCCTGCTCGGGGCCGGCCTTCTCGGCGCGCTGCTCGGCGGCGGCTTCTTCGGCGGGCTCGGCGGCATCGCCTCGATGCTCGGCCTGCTGCTGCAGGTCGGCCTCGTCGTGCTGCTGGTGTCCTTTGCCGTGCGCTGGTTCCGCCGCCGCAACGGCGAGCCGGCGACGGCGGGCGCGCCCTATGCGCGCTCGGGCCTCGACCCGAACGCAGCGGGGGGCAGCAACGCTGGCCCCGGCGGTGCTGCGGGCGCCGGTGGCATGCTCGGCGGCGCCCAGCGCCCGCCGCAGCAGCGCCCGGTGCAGATCGGCCCGAACGACTTCCAGTCGTTCGAGCGCCTGCTCGGCGAGGTGCAGGACGCCTATTCCCACGAGGACATGGTCGGCCTGCGCAACCTCGCGACGCCGGAGATGGCCGGCTACTTCGAGGAGGAGCTGCGCGGAAACAAGGCCCGCGGCGTCGTCAACCGCATTACGGACGTGAAGCTCCAGCAGGGCGACCTGTCGGAGGCCTGGGGCGAGGGCGCGCAGGAATTCGCCACGGTGGCGATGCGCTACACGCTCAAGGACGAGACGATCGACCGGAACACCAACCGCGTCGTCGAGACCGAGCCGGGCGAGGCGACCGAGCTCTGGACCTTCGCGCGCAACCCGGGCCGTCCGTGGATCCTCTCGGCGATCCAGCAGACCCGCTAACGCGGCACGAATCGGAGAAACGGGCCGGCGTCCCTCACGGGGCGCCGGCTTTCTTCTGCGCGTCCCACAGGTTGGCGAGCCGCACGAAGCCCGCCACCGGCACCTCCTCGGCCCGCGCGGTCTCTGCGATGCCGGCCTCGGCCAGCAGCGCGGTCGGCTCCGGCGTCAGGCTCTTCAGGCTCTGGCGCAGCATCTTTCGGCGTTGCCCGAAGGCCGCCCGCGTCACCGTTTCCAGCGCCCGCGCCCGGCAGGGCAGGGGGACGGCGCGCGGGACGATTCGGACGACGCTCGACGTCACCTTCGGCGGCGGCACGAAGGCGGAGGGCGCCACGTCGAACAGGATGTCGCTCTGCGTGCGCCAGCCGCAGAGCACGCCGAGGCGGCCGTAATCGGCGCGCTCGGTCTCGTCGGCGACGATGCGCTCGGCGACCTCGCGCTGGAACATCAGCGTAGCGCTATCCCACCACGGCGGCCAGGCCGCGTCGTCGAGCCAGCCGGTGAGCAGGGCGGTGCCGACGTTGTAGGGCAGGTTCGCCACGATCCGCGCCGGCCCGTCGCCGACGAGGGGCCGGGGGTCGAAGGCGAGGGCGTCGGCGTCGACGACCGTCAGCCGACCCGGGTAATGCGCCGCGATCTCGGCCAACGCCGGCAGCGCGCGGGGATCGCGCTCGACGGCGATCACCCGCGCGGCCCCCTCCGCGAGCAGCGCCCGCGTCAGCCCGCCGGGTCCCGGCCCGACCTCGAGCACGGTGACGCCCGCGAGCGGCCCGGCCGCGCGGGCGATGCGCCCGGTGAGGTTGAGGTCGTAGAGGAAGTTCTGCCCGAGCGCCTTCTTCGGCTCCAGCCCATGCCGCGCCACCACCTCGCGCAGGGGGGGCAAGCCGTCGGAGGCGGTCATCGGGCGGTTCGCTTGTCAAAGATCGCGAAGGCGTTGGAAGGTGCGCGCGTCCCCTCTCCCCGCGCGGGGGGAGAGGCCCGGCCGCACCTTGCCGTGCGGCCGGGAAGAGGAGGCGAAGCCTTAGCGGCGGTGAGGGGGCGCTTCCGGAAGAGCCTCAACCGGCGTCGCCCCCTCACCATCGGCTGCCGCCTCGCTTTGCCGACGACGAGGTCGGCAAAGCCCTCTCCCCGCGCGCGGGGAGAGGGGATGCGCGCGGAAGCGGGCGCACCGCCTGGCAAGGACCAGCTCACAACTCGTCCTCCGCATCGAAATGCGCGGCCGGCATCGAGCGCGGGCGGCCGACGTAGGCGTTCAGCGGAATGATGTCGGCGGTGCGGCCCGCGCCGCCGGCCCGCGCCGCCGCGGTGCGGGCGAGGCGGTCGGCGAGCCGGATCGCGGCGATCAGGCTGTCGGGGCGGGCGAGGCCCTTGCCGGCGATGTCGAAGGCGGTGCCGTGGTCCGGCGAGGTGCGCACGAAGGGCAGCCCGAGGGTGACGTTGACGCCGTCGTCGAAGGCGATGGTCTTCACCGGGATCAGCGCCTGGTCGTGGGTCGGGCACAGCGCCACGTCGTAGGTCCGTCGCGCCCGCTCGTGGAACAGCGTGTCGGCGGGAAGCGGCCCGCGGATGTCGATGCCCTCGGCGCGCAACCGCGCCACCGCCGGCGCCAGCACGTCGCGGTCCTCGTGGCCGATCGTCCCGGATTCACCCGCATGCGGGTTGAGGCCGGCGAGCACCAGCCGGGGCGCTTCGAGGCCGAAGCGCTCGGCGAGGTCTCGGGCGACGATGCGGGCGGTCTCGACCACGAGGTCCTGCGTCAGCAGCCCGGGCACGTCGCGCAGCGGCACGTGGATCGTCACCGGCACCACCGCGAGCGTCTCGCTCCAGATCATCATCACCGGGCGCGGCGGCGACCGGCCGGGGGCGACCGCGAGCGCCGCCAGGAACTCGGTGTGGCCGGGATGGGCGAACCCCGCCCGGGTCAGCACGAACTTGGCGATCGGGTTGGTGACGACCGCCGCCGCCCGGCCCGTGCGGACGAAGCCGACGGCGGCGGTGATGGACTCGATCGTCGCGCCGGCCGTAACCGAATCCGGGACGCCGGGCTCGGCGAAGGTCTCGTTCCCGCTCGGCAGCGCCACCACGGGGAGCGCCCGGGGGAACACCTCCGTCGCGGTCTCGGGGTCGATCTCGGCGACCGGCACGGCGAGGCCAAGGCAGTTCGCGGTGCGCTCGACGAAGGCCGGGTCGGCCACGAGGAAGAAGGCGGGGAGCGGGTCGGCGGGCGTGCTGGCGAGCCAGGCTGCAAGCGCCAGTTCCGGTCCGATCCCGGCAGGGTCTCCGAGCGTCAGGGCGAGGGGGAGCATCGGGGTCGGCG
>NZ_VRUW01000071.1:0-26263 GCF_008039475.1 Methylobacterium sp. WL12
GGGGTGAGGGGCGTGCGCCGTCCGGAGAGGTCACACCCCTCATCCTGTCCTTCTCCCCCTGGGAGAAGGGACCCGCGCTTCGCCCGGTTTCCGTCCCTGACGAGGCCCGTCACTGGCGGATCTCCATGGCGCTGCGCAGGCCGTCCGAGAACAGGTTGAACGAGATCGAGACGATGAAGATCGCCAGCCCCGGCAGCGCCGCCACCGTCGGGTTCACGTAGATCGCGGTGCGGAGCGTGTTGAGCATCAGGCCCCATTCGGGCTCGGGCGGGCGCACCCCGAGGCCGAGGAAGGACAGGCCCGAGGCCAGGATCATCGAGACCGAGATCAGGCCGGTGGAGTAGACGAAGATCGGCCCGACCACGTTGCCGAGCACCTGCACCCGCATGATCGTGAGCGCCGAGGCGCCGGACAGCCGGGCGGCGTCGATGTAGTCGCGCGCCCGGATGCCGGTGGTGACGCTCTCGGAGATCCGCGCGATCTGGGGGACGAACACGCAGGTCAGCGAGACGATGGCGTTGAAGATGCCGGCCCCGAGCGCCCCCGACAGCGCGATGGCGAGCAGCACCGAGGGGAAGGCGAAGAACACGTCGATGGTGCGCATCAGGATCGTGTTGGTCCAGCCGCCGACGTAGCCGGCCACGATCCCGATCGACGAGCCGATCACGAAGGCGATCAGCACCGGCGTCACGCCCATGAACAGCGACAGCCGCGCGCCGACCATCAGGCGGCTCAGCATGTCGCGGCCGAGCTCGTCCGAGCCGAGCCAGTAGGTCGCGTCGCCGACGGGCTTCAGGCGGCGCAGCATCGAGCCGCGATACGGGTCCATCGGCGTGATCCACGGCGACAGGATCGCGACGACAACGATGGCGAGGATCACCGCGCCGGCGGTGATCGCCACCGGGTCGCGCACGAGGCGGTGGCCGACATGGCCCCAGTAGCCGCGGGAGGCGACGAAGGCGTCGGGCTCGACTTCGGACGCCGCGGGGGCGATGCCCCCGTCGAGGGCCATGGTGGCGGCGGTGACGGGTGCTGTCATCGGATCAGGCCCGCTCGATGCGCGGATCGAGTGCGGTCTGCATCACGTCCACGAGGAGGTTGAGGGCGACGAAGAACATCGCCAGCACGAGGATCGAGCCCTGGAGCAGGGGGAGGTCGCGCTGGAAGATCGCGGCGTTGAGCAGGAAGCCGGTGCCGGGCCAGGCGAACACCGTCTCGATCAGGATCGAGCCGCCGAGCAGGTAGCCGAGCTGCAGGCCCATGATCGCGAGCGCGGTCGGCGCCGCGTTGCGGACCACGTGCTTGAACACCCCGACCTCGTCGAGGCCCTTGGCGCGCAGGGCCTCGACGAAGTCCTGGGCGAGGATGTCGGCGACGAGCGCGCGCACGGTGCGGGCGATGATGCCCATCGGGATCACCGACATCGTCACGGCGGGCAGGATGATGAAGCGCAGGTGCTCGAAGTCGGGCCGCCAGTTGCCGGAGCCGTCCGGCCCCGCCCCGGTCGGCGGCAGCCAGCCGAGGTTGGCCGAGAACACGATCACCATCACCATGCCGAGCCAGTAATGCGGCACCGAGACGCCGAAGACCGAGATCGCGGAGGCGACCCGGTCGAGGATCGAGTTGCGGTGATAGCCGGCGACGAACCCGAACAGGGTGCCGAAGGTGAAGCCGATCAGCGTCGCCATTGAGGCGAGGATCAGGCTGTTGACCACCGCGCGGGTGACCTCGCCGAGCACCGGCCGGCCGGTGGCGATCGAGACGCCGAGGTCGCCGTGCAGCACGTGCCAGAGCCAGATCGCGTACTGCACCGGCAGCGGCTTGTCGAAGCCGTAGGCGGCGCGCATCTCGTCGATGGTCGCCTGCGTCGCGTCCGCCGGCAGAATCGCGCTCAAGGGATCGCCCGGCGCGAGGTGGACCAGGAGGAAGCAGACGAGGCTCACTCCGAACGCCACCGGCGTCACGGCGACGAGGCGCTTGAGGATGTAGAGCAGCATCGGATTCGGGTTTCCTTGTTCCGATCCCAGGTCATGATGCGCGAAGCGCCCTCCCCCGCTTCAGGGGAGGGAAGAGCCGTGGTTCACTTCCCCGTCGCCATGGTGATGTTCGAGAAATCCTGGAACCAGTTCTGCGCCTGGACGAATCCCTTCACCTTCGGGCTCATCGCCCGCGGGTTCACGTCGTGGGTGATCATGATGAACAGCGCGTCGTCGACGAACTTCTCGTGGACCTTCTCCAGCACGGCCGTCTGCTCGGCCTTGTCGAAGGTGTTGCGGACCTGGTCGAACAGCTTGTCCATCGCCGGATCGCAGTAGTAGCCCCAGTTGGTGCCGTTCGGCGGGGCGAAGTTGCACTGCAGGTGCCGGATGAAGCCGGTGAAGGGGTCCTGGATGAAGTACGAGTAGTTGATGCCCGTCACGCCGCGCGAGATGTCGGCCTTGGCGCCGGCGCGCCAGATGTTGATCAGCGTGTTCCACTCGACCACCTCGTAGTCGACCTGGATGCCGACCTCGGCGAGGTTCTGCTGCACGAACTCGTTCATCGGCAGCGGCTGCATCTGGCCCGAGCCCGAGGCCGAGATCGCGATCTTGGTCTTGAGCGGCTTGTTCGGGCCGTAGCCGGCCTCCGCCAGCAGCTTCTTGGCGGCGGCCGGATCGTACTTCACCTGGAAGGTCGGGTGGCCGAACCACTGGTGGCCGGGCGGGAAGAAGCCGGTCGCCGGCACCGCGAGGCCGCCGAGCAGCTCCTTCAGGCCGTCCCGGTCGATGGCGAGGTTGGCGGCCTTGCGCACGCGGACGTCGTTCCAGGGCGAGCCCTCGACGCGGGACAGGTGCCAGGTCCAATTGTGGGGATAGGTGTTGGTGACGATGGTGAAGCCGGCGCCCTTCAGCGAGGCGACGGCGTCGGGCGCGGGCGCCTCGATCCAGTCGACCTGGCCGGAGCGGAGCGCCGCGACGCGGGCGTTGGCCTCCGGCAGCGGCACCAGCACGAGCTTGTCGAGCTTCGGGACCCGCGCCTTGTCCCAGTACTCCTTGAAGGGGACCATCTCGGCGCGCTCGCGGGGGGCGAACAGGGTCAGCTTCCACGGGCCGGTGCCGGACGGGGTCTTGGCGAAGGCGTCCCAGGACTTGCCGAGCTTCTCCCACTGCGCGGGCGAGGACATCATCACCCAGGCGATCTGGTAGGGCAGCGTCGCGTCGGGCGCCTTGGTGACGATCTCCACGGTCGTCGGGTCGACGACCTTGTAGCTCGCGACCGCCGGGATGCGGGTGCGCCCCTGCGCCGACTGGCGCGGATCGTATTGCGGGCTGTCGTTCTTCAGCAGCTTGTCGAGGTTCCACACCACCGCGTCGGCGGTGAAGTCGGAGCCGTCGTGGAATTTCACGCCGGGCCGCAGCTTGAACGTCCACTTGGTCTTGTCGGCGGCGTCCACCGCCCAACTCTCGGCCAGCCCCGGCACGAGGTCGGAGGGCTTGGTCGCCGAGGACAGGTCCCAATTGATGAGCCCGTCATAGACCGTGTAGCCCATGAAGCGCATGCCCTCGCCGCCGTTGTCGGCTTGGCCGGTGGTCAGCGGGATGTCGGAGGCGGTCATGCCGATCCGCAGCGTGCCCTGGGCCATCACGGCCTGGGCCGACAGCATCAGGGAGCCGGCGAAGGCCGCGCGGGCGGTGAAGGTCTTCATCGAGCGGAACGGCATGTCGGGCGGGGTTGCTCCGTGGGGCGGCCACCCGTGACCGGGCGCCGCAGAGGACGCCCGGCTCCATGCAAGCGCGCGGCCAGACCGGCCGGAGGCCCTGATTGTTTATTCAGGCGGGCGGGGCCGCCCTACCCGTCGATCAGGCTCACGTGGGCGGCGACCACCCGCCAGCCCTCGGGAAACCGCACCCAGGTCTGGCTCTGCCGGCCGACCCGCCCCGGCGCGCTCGCACGGAAGAACAGGGTCATCGCGGTGGCGAAATCGCGCCCGTAGGTGGTGATCACCGTCTCGGACAGGGTCCGCTCCAGGCCCACGGGCGAGCGCGCCCGGCGGAAGGCGCGGATCGCGTCCATGCCGTAGAGGTTCTCGCCCCCGCCGTAGCGGATGGTGCGGGGGTCGTCGCGGAACAGCGCCTCGAGCACCGGCACGTCGTTCGTCGTCAGCGCGGTCTCGTAGGCGCGGAACGCCGCCTCGACCTCGGCCTTCACCTCCCAATCGTCGATCACCATCAGACCAGCTCCGCGATCGGGGCGCGGACGGTGCCGAGCCGTTCGAGCACCCGCGCCACCCGCAAGGCCACGTCCTCGCGCCAGGGCGCGGCGATCACCTGCACCCCGAGGGGCAGCCCGCCGTCGAGCCAGACCGGCACCGCCGCCACCGGCAGGCCGATGAACGAGATCGGCTGCGTGAACACACCGATGTTGGCCCGCACCGGCAGCGAGACGCCGTCGAGGGTGAAGTGCGTCTGGCCGCGCGGCGGCGCCCGGCACGGGGTGGACGGCGCCAGGATCACGTCGACGTCCGCGAACAGGTCGGCCACCGCGCCGCGGTACCAGCGGCGGAAGCGCTGCGCCCGCTCGACGAAGGGGGCCGGCAGCATCGCCCCGGCGATGAGGCGGTCGCGCACCGCCGGATCGAAGTCCTCCGGCCGGGTCCGGAGGCGGTCGAGGTGGAGCGCCGCGCCCTCCGCCGCGGTGATCAGGTAGGCCGCCGCCCGGGCGCGGGCGGCTTCCGGGATCTCGACGACCCGCGTCGCGGACAGCGCCCGGGCCACCACCTGCACCGCCGCGAACGCCTCCGGGTCGCCGCCGCGCGCGAAGTAGCCCCCGGCCACGGCGATCCGGAGGTCGCCGAGGCCGGAATCCAGCCCCGGCAGGACCGGCTCCGCCGGACGGGCCGTCGCCACCGCGTCGTCCGGGTCGGGGCCCTGCATCGCGTCGTAGGCGAGCGCCAGGTCGGCGACGCTGCGCGTCATCGGCCCGAGGTGGTCGAGGCTGTTGACGAACGGGAAGCTGCCGGCCCGGGTCAGCCGGCCGTAGGTCGGCTTCAGGCCGAAGCATCCGCAGAAGGCCGACGGCACCCGGATCGAGCCGTTGGTGTCGGAGCCCAGCGTCAGCGGCACGAGGCCGGCGGCGATCGCCCCGCCCGAGCCGCTCGACGAGCCGCCGGTCATGTGGCCGGCCCCGTGCGGGTTGCGACTGTCGCCGTCGTGCACGTTCTCGCCGGTGAAGTCGTAGGCGTACTCGCCCATGTTGAGCGCGCCGACGAGGATCGCGCCCGCCGCCTCCAGGCGGCGCACCAGGGCGCCGTCGCGCCCGGCCGGCGCCCGCTCGCGGTTGATCTTCGAGCCCGCCCGCGTCGGCAGGCCGGCGCAGTCGATCAGGTTCTTCACCGCGAAGGGCACGCCGGCGAGCGGCCCCGGCGGCGTGCCGGCGGCCGTCCGCGCATCGAGGGCGTCGGCCGCGGCCAGCGCCCGGTCGGCGGTCACGTCGGTGAAGGCGTTGATCGCCGGGTCGATCCGGGCGATCCGCGCCAGCGCGGCCTCGATCACGGTGCGCGCCCGGACACGCCCCTGCCCGACGCCGGCGGCGATCGAACCGGCCTCGGCCCGGCTCCAGTCGGTGCTCTGCTCCATCGCCTCAGGCCTCGAAGACCGGGGCGGCCTCGGCCTCGTCGGGCAGCGGGAAGCCGCCGACGAGGTCGGCTGCGGCGGCCAGCACCCGGAGGTTGGCCGTCACCGGCGCGATCCAGGCGGGATCGAGGCTCAAGCCGAGAAGTGCGGCGCTGGCGGCGGCGAAGGCATCGAGATCCGGCAGCGGTGCGTCGCGGGTCGTCATCGGGCATCCTCATCGAAAGGGCGTGGGCCGAGCGGGGCAGGGTCGGCGGGCAAGGGTTGCGCCAAACCCGGCGCGTAAGGGGCTAGGTATCGCGCCTGCCCATTTCGCAGGCATGATCCGATCAGGCGGATTTGCCTATTTTATAATCATTTGGCTGACGCTGCGCATCATGCGGGCACAGATCGATCAATCGGGGCCGAGGGTCACCGGCGCGATGGCGGCGAACACGCAATCCTCCGGCGTGCCGTCCTCGTGCACGAGCATCGCGAAGGTGCCGGGGGTCGAGAGCGTCGTCAGGTGCGCGTGCCAGGCCCCGGCGCGGTAGTTGACGCCGGCGTGCCCCGGCACCCGGAAGGCGCGGATCGCGGATTCGTCGGGCCGCCCATCGCGGTCGGGCGCCACGACGACGAGGTAGGCCTCCACCGCCAGCGGCAGGAAGGTCTGGCTCGAATGGGGATGCCGCTCCAGGCGGGTCAGGGGCATCAGGCCGGCGAACGGCTCGCTGCGGATCAGGGCGAGGTTGGCGGCCACGCCCGCGCGAAAGTTCTCGATCGGGCTCGCATGGTCCTGCCGCGGCCCGCTGTCCGGTGCGACCAGCAGGTCGGCGAAGGGCCGAAGGGCGGCCTCGTCCACCGGTTCGATCGGGATCGTGCGCATCGGCGGTCCTGGTTTCACGGCTTTCCGGCGCCGCGCCGAGGGGGTACGGCGGGCGCCGGCTTCAAGCGGGATTCGGGCCGGATCCCGCGGGCGGGGTTGACGGCGGCCCCGGCCGCGTCCTTGCGTCGAGGGAGCCTGGCGACCACCCGAGCAGATCCGTTGACCGATCCCCGCGACCCTGCCTACCCCCGCGACCTCGTCGGCTACGGCCGCAACCCGCCTCGGGCCGACTGGCCGGGCGAGGCCCGCGTCGCGGTGCAGATCGTGCTGAACTACGAGGAGGGCGCCGAGAACTGCATCCTGCACGGCGACCCCGCGTCCGAGGCGTTCCTGTCCGAGATCGTCGGCGCTCAGCCCTGGCCGGGGCAGCGCCACATGAACATGGAATCGCTCTACGAGTACGGCTCGCGCGCCGGGTTCTGGCGGCTGTGGCGGCTGTTCACGGCCCGCGGGATTCCCGTCACCGTGTTCGGCGTGGCGCATGCGCTGATGCGCAACCCGGAGGCCGTCGCGGCGATGCGGGAGGCCGAGTGGGAGATCGCCAGCCACGGCCTCAAGTGGATCGACATGCGCGACGCCTCCCGCGCGGACGAGGGGGCGGCGATGGACGAGGCGATCCGCATCCACGCGGCGGTGACGGGGACGAGGCCCGAGGGCTGGTACACCGGCCGCTCCTCGGTCCACACCCTGGAGCTCGGCCTGGAGCGCGGCTTCACCTACCTGTCGGATTCCTACGCCGACGACCTGCCCTACTGGCTGACGCAGGCCGGGCGCACCGGCCTCGTGGTGCCCTACACCCTCGACGCCAACGACATGCGGTTCGCCAGCCTCCAGGGCTTCAATTCCGGCGACCAGTTCTTCGCCTACCTCCGCGACAGCTTCGACGTGCTCTACGCCGAGGGTGCGACGGCGCCCAAGATGATGTCGGTCGGCCTGCATTGCCGCCTCGTCGGCCGGCCGGGGCGGATGGCGGCGCTCGCCCGCTTCCTCGACCACGTCGCCGCCCACGACCGCGTCTGGCTCGCCCGCCGCCTCGACATCGCCCGCCACTGGATCGCCCGCCATCCGGCGCCGTGACGGCCCGGTTCGTGCTCCCCCGCCGGGAAAGCCCTCCTTCGAGAGACAGCCCATGACGACGACCACCATCGACGGCCGCACCCTCACCGCAGCGGACGTGCTCGCGGTCGCCCGCCTCGACGCCGCCGGCCACCGCGCCGAGGCGGTCCTGGACGAGGGCGCGCGAAAGAACCTCGTCGGTGCGCGGGACTACATCGACGCGCACTTCATGACCGACGACGCGCCGCTGATGTATTCGTTCAACACCGGCGTCGGCCTGTTCAAGGACCAGCGCGTGCGCATGGACGAGATGCAGGCCTACCAGCGGCTCACCGTCTACGCCCACGCCACTGGCATGGGCGAGCCGTTCGACGCGGAGGCGGTGCGCGCCACCATGCTGCTGCGCGCCAACGCCTTCGCCTCGAACTTCTCCGGGCCGCGCGTCGCCGTCGTCGACCGGCTGCTCGCCTGCCTGAACGCCGGGATCGTGCCGGTGATCCCGTCCAAGGGTTCGGTCGGGGCGTCTGGCGACCTCGCGCCGCTGGCGCACCTGGCCGGGGCGATCTGCGGGTTCGCGGAGGCCGAGGCCTATTACGAGGGCCGCCGCATGCCGGCCCGCGAGGCGCTGACGCTGGCGGGCTTGCCGGCCGAATTCCCCCTGGAGGCCAAGGACGCCTCGGCTCTGATCAACGGCTCCACCGTGTCGCTCGCCGTCGGCGTGCTGGCGCTCGAGGACATGAAGCGGGTGCTGAAGGCCGCCGAGGTCGCGCTCGCCCTGACGCTCGAGGCGTTGCGGGCGGAGAAGGCCGCCTTCGATCCCCGCGTCCACGCCGCCCGCCCGCACAAGGGCCAGGCGGCCTCGGCCCGCAACGTGCTGCGGATGATCGGCGATTCCGAGCGCTGCACCGAAGGCGCCCGCGTCACGGTGTTCCCCGACGAGGCCCGCGCGCCCGGCCAGGCCCCGCCGCCGCGGGTGCAGGACGTGTACTCGCTGCGCTGCGCGCCGCAGGTGCACGGGCCGGTGCGCGAGGCGCTGGCCTACGTCGACGGCATCATGGGCACCGAGATCAACGCGGCCACCGACAACCCGCTGATCTTCGCCGACGGGGCCGACCACTACACCTGCATCTCGGCCGGGCACTTCCACGGCGCCTACGTGGCGCAGGCGATGGACCTGCTCGCCATCACCGCCACCGACCTCGGCTCGATCTCGGAGCGGCGGCTCGCGCGCCTCGTCGACCCGACCATGAGCTACGGCCTGCCGCGCAACCTGCTCGCCGGCAAGAAGGGCCTCAACACGGGCTTCGCCACCGTGCAATGCACGATGTCGGCCCTCGTCATGGAGAACCGGACCCTGTCGATGCCCGGCTCGGTCGACTCGATCCCCGGCAAGTCGAACGCCGAGGACCACGTCTCGAACTCGACCTGGTGCGCGCGCAAGGCCCGCACCATCGTCGCCAACGTCGAGACCATCGTCGCCGGCGAGATCCTGATGGCCTGCCAGGCGCTCTCCCTCGTCGCCGACGTGGCCCGGGAGCATCCCCTCGGCTCCGGCACCCAGGCGGCGCTGGACGCGGTGCGCAAGGTCATCGCCCCGGCCCTGTCCGGCGACCGCTGGTACCAGAGCGAGATGGAGGCCGCGCTCGCTCTGGTGCGCTCGGGGGCGGTGGTCGCGGCGGTGGAGGCCGCGGTCGGCCCGCTGGAATAGGCTCCGCGGCCCGCAACCGCATCGGCGCCACAATCGGGTCGCTGGATCGGGCGGGAACGAGGGGGATTCGATCGTGCGCCCTGCCCTTGGCGCGTCCTGCCTGACGCTCGCGACGCTCCTGGCCGTCGCGCCGGTCGCAGCCCGCGCGGCGCCGGCGACCGACGCCGCACTTCGCGACGCCGCCTTCCTCGATGCCCTGACCTGGGGCGTCTCGCCCGCGAGCCATGCGGAGCTGCGCGCCAAGGGCCGCGAGCGCTGGCTCAAGGAGCAGCTTCATCCCCCCGTAAGCCCGCGCCTGCCGGAGGCCGCCCAGGCGCAGGTCGACGCGCTCGCGCCGAAGGGCACGCTGATCGAGCGGATCTCCGCCTTCGACGCGCAGGCGAAGGCCGCCAACGCCGAGCCCGACCCGGAGGCGCGCAAGGCCGCGCAGCAGGCCTACCAGGCGGCGCTGTCGGCCACGGCCCGGGACGCCGCCGCGGCGACGATCCTGCGGGCGCTGGCGAGCCCCGACCAGCTGCGCGAGCGCATGACCTGGTTCTGGCTCAACCGCTTCAACGTCCACCAGGGCAAGGCGAACCTGCGGGCGATGGTCGGCGACTACGTCGACGCGGCGATCCGCCCGCACGCGCTGGGCCGCTTCCGCGACCTGCTGGAGGCGACCCTGCGGCACCCGGCGATGCTGCGCTACCTCGACAACGCCGACAACGCCGCCGGCCATCTCAACGAGAACTACGCCCGCGAGCTGATGGAGCTGCACACAATGGGCGTCGGCTCCGGCTACACGCAGGGCGACGTCGAGGCGCTGGCCCGCATCCTCACGGGCGTCGGCATCGACGCCCGCCCCGAGGACCCGAAGCTGAAGCCGGAACGGCAGGCCGACCTCGTCCGCGCCGGCCTGTTCGAATTCAACCCGAACCGCCACGATTACGGTGACAAGGTCTTCCTCGGCCACGCGATCCGCGGCCGCGGCTGGCCCGAGGTCGTCGAGGCCCTCGACCTGATCGCCCGCGCGCCCGCCACCGCGCGGGCCGTGTCGGCGGCGCTCGCGACCTATGTCCTGGGGACCCCGCCCCCGGACGCCCTGGTGGCGCGGCTGGCGCAGGTCTTCACCCGCAGCGACGGCGACATCGCCGCCGTGCTCGACGCGCTGGTCCACGCGCCCGAGTTCGCGGCCTCCCTCGGGGGCGGGTTCAAGGACCCGGTCCGGTACGTGCTCTCGGCCGTGCGCCTCGCCTACGACGACCGGACGATCCGCAACACCCTGCCGGTCCAGGGCTGGCTCAACCGCCTCGGCGAGGGCCTGTTCAACCGCTCGACGCCGGACGGCTACCCGCTCGGCGCCGCCGCCTGGAACGGGCCGGGGCAGATGACGACGCGCTTCGAGATCGCCCGGCAGATCGGGTCGGGCTCCGCCGGCCTGTTCAAGCCGGCCCCCGGCCTGCCCGACGAGCCGGCCTTCCCGCTCCTCCAGAACGGGCTGTACTTCTCGACCCTGTCGGCGACGCTGGGCGCCCCGACCCGGGACGCCCTCGCCCGCGCCGTCTCCCCGCAGGACTGGAACACCCTGTTCCTGTCCGCCCCCGAATTCATGCGCTGAAGGCCGCCCATGGACCCGCGCGACCCGCACCGCCGCCACCTGATCCGAGCCTCCCTCGCCCTCGGGCTCTCGACCGTCGCCGGCCGGGTCTGGGCCGCGCCGAAGGCGGATGCGCGCCTGCTCGTGGTGTTCCTGCGCGGCGCCTACGACGCGGCCAACGTCGTGATCCCGACGGGCGGCGACTTCTACTACCGCGCCCGGCCGACCCTCGCGGTGGCGCGGCCGGACCCAGCCAACCCGGCGGCGGCCCTGGCCCTCGACGCCGACTGGAGCCTGCACCCGAGCTTGCGCGACACGATCCTGCCGCTCTACGCCAAGGGGCAGGCCGCCTTCGTGCCGTTTTCGGGCACCGACGACCTCACGCGCAGCCATTTCGAGACCCAGGACACGATCGAGCTCGGGCAGACGGTCGGCGCCGCCCGCGACTACAATTCGGGCTTCATGGCGCGGCTCGCCGCCGAGCTGACGCGGGTGCGCCCGATCGCCTTCACCGAGCAGATCCCGCTGATCTTCCGCGGGCCTGAGACGGTGCCCAACATCGCGATCAACGGGGTCGCCAAGCCCGGCGTCGACGCGCGCCAGGCCGGGCTGATCACGGCGATGTACCGCGACACGCCGCTTGGCGCGGCGGTGGCCGAGGGGTTCCGCGTGCGCGACGCGGTCTACCAGTCGGTCTCGGAGCATCAGGCCGAGGCGGATCGCGGCGCCGTCTCGCCGAAGGGCTTCGAGCTCTCGGCCCGGCGCATCGGCCGGCTGATGCGCGAACAGTTCAACCTCGGCTTCGTCGACGTCGGCGGCTGGGACACGCACGTGAACCAGGGCGCGGCCACCGGCTACCTCGCCGACCGGATCGGCGAGCTCGGCCGCGGGCTGTCGGGCTTCGTCGAGGAGGTCGGCCCCGCCTGGAACGACACGGTGGTGGTCGTGCTCTCCGAGTTCGGCCGCACCTTCCGCGAGAACGGCAACCGCGGCACCGATCACGGGCACGGCAGCGTCTACTGGGTGCTGGGCGGCGGGGTTCGCGGCGGCCGCATCGCCGGGCCGCAGGTGCGGTCCGACGAGGCGCACCTGTTCCAGAACCGGGATCACCCGGTGCTCACCGACTACCGCAGCCTGCTCGCCGGGCTGCTGCGGCGCCTCTACGGGCTCGATCCGGCGAGCCTCCGGCGGGTGTTCGCGGACGCGGCGCCGGCCGACCTCGGGCTGGTCTGATCCGCGGCGCTACCCCGCCCGCTGCGCCAGGAACCCGCGAACCGTCCCGAGCAGCACCCGGGTCCCGGCCTCGATGTCGGGCAGGCTCGCGAACTCGGCCGGGTTGTGGCTGACGCCGCCGCGGCAGCGCACGAAGACCATGGCGATCGGCGCGATCGCCGCCACCGCCATGCCGTCGTGGCCGGCCCCGCTCGGCAGCGACAGGACGGGATGGCCCTCGGCGACGATCGCCGCCTCGACCAGCGCCGTCATGCCCGGGTCGCAGGGCACCGCCTCCGCCTCGTGCAGGAGGGCGATGCCGAAGCCGAGCCGGCGGCGGAGCGCGATGCGCTTGCAGGCGCCGTCGATGTCCGCGAGGGCGGCGTGCCGCTGCGCGTCGTCGGGCGCGCGCAGGTCCAGGCTGAACTTGGCCTGGCCCGGGATGGTGTTGACCGCGCCGGGCAGCGCCTGGATGCGCCCGACGGTGCCGACGAGGTGTTCCTCGCTGCGGCAGCGCGCCTCGATCGCCAGGATGCATTCGGCGGCGCCCGCGAGCGCGTCGCGGCGTTCGGTCATGGCGACGGTGCCGGCGTGGCCGGCTTCGCCCGACAGGGTGATCTCCAGGCGGCTCGCCCCGCTGATCGCTGTGACGAGGCCGACGGGCAGCCCCTCGCGCTCCAGCATCGGCCCCTGCTCGATGTGGAGCTCGACGTAGCCGAGGATCTCGTCCGGGCGCCGCGCCGCGCCCGGCACCGCCTTCGGGTCGAGGCCGTATTCGCGCATCGCGGCGGCGAGCGTCGTGCCGGCGGAATCGAGGGTGCGGAGCGCCGCCGGGTCGAGATGGCCGGCGAAGGCCCGGCTGCCGGTGAGGGTGGCGGCGAAGCGCACGCCCTCCTCGTCGGCGAAGCCCACCACCTCGATCGCGACCGGCGGAGGGCCTTCGCGCAGCAGCGCCGCGACGCAAGCGATCCCGGCGACGACGCCGAGCGGCCCGTCGTAGCGGCCGGCGTTGCGCACGGTGTCGAGGTGCGAGCCGATCACCAGGGCCGGGCCGCCGGGCTCGCGGCCCTCGACGCGGCCGATCAGGTTGCCGACGGCGTCGCGGTGCACCCGCATCCCGGCCTCCTGCATCCAGCCCGCGACCAGGACCTCGGCCCGCGCCTGCTCGGGGGTGAGGTAGAGGCGGGTGATCGCGCCGGGCTCGGCGCTGATCTGGGCCAGCGCGTCGAGCCGCTGCTGGATGCGGGGGGCGAACGCCTGCCGGGTCGGGGCCTCCACGGATCAGGCCTTCGGCGCGTTGGCGAGGGTCAGCACCGTCTGCAGCAGCACGTCGGCGCCGGCGGCGCAGTCGGCCTGCGTCGCCGACTCCGATTCGTTGTGGCTGACGCCGTCCTTGCACGGCACGAAGATCATCGCGGTCGGGACCCGGCCCGCGAGGTTGCAGGCGTCGTGCCCGGCGCCCGAGACCATGCGGCGGCGCGAAAGGCCCAGGCTTTCGGCCGCGGCATCCACCGCCGCGATCACGCCCGGATCGAACGGCACCGGCTCCTTGCGCCAAATCCGCGCGAGGTCGACGGCGAGGTTTCGCCGTTCGGCGATCGCGGGGAGGCTCGCGCGCAGCTCCGCCTCGATCGCGTCGAGGACCTCCGATTTCGGGTCGCGCACGTCGAGGGTGAAGCGCACCAGCCCCGGCACCACGTTGCGGGAGGGGGCGCCGATCACGGCCTCGCCGACGGTCGCGACGGCGGTGGGCGCGTGCGCGCGTGCGATCCGCTCGACCGCGAGCGCGATCTCGGCCAGCCCGAGCAGCGCGTCGCGGCGGCGCGGCATCGGCGTGGTGCCGGCATGCGCCTCGAAGCCGGTGATCGTGCCGTCGAACCAGGCGATGCCCTGCCCGCCCTCGACCACGCCGACGGTCAGGCCCTCGGCCTCCAGGATCGGCCCCTGCTCGATGTGCAGTTCGACGAAGGCGCCGATCGCCTGGTCGCCCACGGCGTCGGTCCCGCGATAGCCGATCGCGTCGAGCGCATCGCCGACGGTGATGCCGGCCGCGTCGGTCTTGTCCAGGATCTCGTCGGTGGTGAAGTCGCCGGCATAGGCGGCGGACGCCATCATCGCGGGGGCGAAGCGCGAGCCCTCCTCGTTGGTCCAGTTGACCAGCAGCAGCGGCGCCTCGGTCTCGATGCCGGCGTCGTTCAGGGCGCGCATCGCCTCCAGCCCGGCCAGCACGCCGAGGATGCCGTCGAAGCGGCCACCGGTCGGCTGGGTGTCGAGGTGCGAGCCGAAGGCGACGGGCAGGCGGCTCGCGTCGCGCCCGGGCCGCAGGGCGTACTGGGTGCCGAGGGCGTCGACCCGCACCGTGAGCCCTGCAGCCTGGCAGGCGTCCCGGAACCAGTCGCGGACCTGGCCGTCCTCCGGCGACAGGGTGAGGCGGTTGAGCCCGCCGGCCGGCGTCGCGCCGAACCGCGCCGTCTCCGCGATCGTCGCCCACAGGCGCGAGCCGTCGACGCGCAGGTTATGGGTCTTCGCCGTGCCGGCCATCCTGGCCTCCGTGTTCGCGTGTGTGTCTCGTGTCACGATGCCCGCGTGACGGCCCGGCGGCCGGCAAGGATCGTGCCCGTCCGGCCGCCGCCCGGGATCACGGCACCGGGCGGCGCACCGGCGAGGCGCCGAGCAGCGCGTCGCCGTCGACGCCGAGCGCGGCGGCGATCTCGGCCAGCGCCACCGCCTCGATGCCGCTGATCCCGTCCTGGTCGGCGACGTCGGCCGCGATCAGGAAGACGTTTTCGCGAAGCGCCTGCGCCCGGTCGGCGAGCGCCGACGCGTGGCGCAGGTTCTCCGCCCGGCCCGCCCGCGTCCGGGCGCGGGCGATCCCGTCGTAGAGCTCGGCCTCGAGCATCAGGGTGTCGTAGCCCTTCTCGAGGATCGGGTTGGCCTTGAGGCCGGCCAAAGCCGTCTCGAACTCGGCGCCGGCCACCTCGCCGTCGGCGACGATGACGTTGGCGGCGGCCGAGACCGCCGCCAGCATCAAGGCCTTGTCGCCGGCATAGGCCGTCACCGCCTGGGTCAGGCGGCCGAAGATGTCTTTCAGGAAGCTCATGGGAACCGGGTCTTTGGGGTCGCCGATGCGTCGGGGGGATAACAGAACCCGGGCGGTCCGTGTTGCACCGATGACGGCCCGCGTCGAACGGACATGATCGAGAAAAACGCAGGCGCGATGATGCCCCGTCGCCCGGCCTCCCGGTCCGGATGCCGGCCGACCGTCGGGCCGGGCGCGCCTACCCCCAACGGGCGCGCCCGGCCCGCATGGTCCGGCCTCGTCGAGGTGCCGTGGGCCGGCCGCTTCAGCGCCAGAACGGCTTGAGGTCGGTCAGAGCGCCGTGGGCCTCGGCCGCGCCCGCGAGCAGGTCGTCCGCCTTCGCCTCGGCGTCGGCGGTGGCGAGGCCCGCGGCGAACAGGGCCTGGCCGTCGAGGGCGTCCGGCTTGGGGCCGGACTCGTCGGCGAGGCCGGCCATCACCGCGTGCGCGGTGGCGAGGTCGTTGAGGCCGCCGAGGTGGTCCTGAAGGTCGGACAGGGCGGCGGCGAACGCCTTGTGGCGCCGACGCGCCTTCCGGCCGCCGTAGAGGCCCGCGAAGAACTCGGCACCGTAGCGCAGCTTCTTGCCGGCGATGCGCACGCGATGGCGCGCCTCCGGGTCGAGCCGTTCGATGTGACGGCCGCGCTTGGCGATCCGCCGGCGCAGGCGCTCCAGCACCTCCGTGGCGAGCTCGCGGGCAGGCGCGTCGCGGAGCTTGCCCGCGCCCTCCCGCCACGGGCCGACCTCGATCCAGGCGAGCAGGTCGAGGAGCAGGCCGCGCCATTCGGGCGAGGCCAGGATCGCGCCGACGGCGTCGTGCGCCCGGTCGCGCTCGGTCTCCAGGCGCTCGCGCAGGGCGACGAGCCCCGGCTCGTCCGGCCGCCGGGCGATCTCCTCGGGCAGGGTGCTCTCGAGGAACACGTCGAGGTTGCGCGCCCGGCCGAACGGCTCGGTGACGCGCTTGATCTCGTCGCCGAGCGCGGTCGCGCGGGCGTCGCCCGCCAGCATCGGCCGGAACAGCCAGAGCGCGGTGCGCAGCCGCCGCAGGGCCACCCGCATCTGGTGCAGCGCCTCCGGGTCGCGGGCGTGCCGCCAGACGTCCTCGTTCAGGCGCAGGTGCCGCAGGCACCCGAGCGCGATGTGGCGGAAGGCCTCGCCGCCGGTCGCGTCCTTCGGCAACGGCGACATGTCGGACTTGCTCGGCCGTGCGGCCTTGCCGTCGCGCAGGGCGAAGCCGCGGGCGCTCTTGGACAGCACGCCGACGCGCAGCGGCACCGTCTCGGCGAGCACCTGGGCCAGCGCGAACAGGTCGGCGGGGTTTCCGGATTCGAGCTCCAGCTCGAGCTCGCACAGGGGCGCGTCGCCCTTTTCCGTCTCGACCCGGCCCTCGTCGAGGGTCGCCGCGATGCGCGAGGCGCCGTAGGTCACCGGCCGCACCGAGCGCATCACCACGGTTCGGAACTGCGCCACCAGCGCCGGCGCCTTCGCCTCGGCGATGAGGTCGGCCACCGGCGTGCCGGCGAAGGCCGACGGATCGAGCGCCTCGCCGGCGACCGGGCTCTCCCATTCCGCCCGGTCGAACAGTCCGGCCGCGCCCGAGCCCGCCTTCACCGTCTGGACGAAGCTCTCCCCCGTCCGCCGCACCCGAAGCGTCAGGTCGGCGGCGCGCAGCGCCCCGTCCTCGGTGTCGTAATAGGTCGCCGCGAGAAGCTTCGGCTCGGAGGCTCCGGCTTCGCCGTGCCCGTCAGCTTGCCCTTCACCGTGCCCCTGCAGGAGCGGGTGTGCGCCGAGGGCGGCGAGGTCGGGGCCCGTGCAGTCCAGCTTCAGCTCGATCTCGCGCGGCGTGTCCATGTAGCGTGTCGTCCGTTGGTTTCGGGCCGTAGCCCCGTCACCGCGAGAACGCACCGGACTCTCCTCCGATCCGTCGCGGTCCGCAGCCCTGTAGCACGCGCGGGGCCAGGGTGCCGCACCCCGCGCCGCACCCCGCGCCGCACCCCGCGCCGCATCCGCGAAGTTCGCCCTTGGTGGCGCCTGCGCTTCGTGCAAAAGCCTGATGCGATAACCTATCGTGCGCAATCGACTGCGGTGGGGTCCTGCCCGGCGGGCGCGTCGCGGGATCAGGTGGCGCGACGTGGCCGTTCATGGGAACGGCTTGCATGTCCGGTGCGTGCGCGGCCATGTCGTCGGACGAACGCCGCGCGGCGGCAGCGATTTTGGAAGTACGCCCGGTCGGGACGGTGACGAGCAAGCGATGAAGACACTCCTCGTCGGCGTGATCGGACATGTCGATCACGGCAAGACCGCGCTGGTCCGGGCGCTCACCGGCATCGAGACCGACCGGTTGAAGGAAGAGAAGGCCCGCGGCGTCTCGATCGTGCCGGGCTTCGCCCTCCTCGCGCCCGAGGGGCGTGACGGCGAGATCGACCTCGTCGACCTGCCCGGCCACGAGCGCTTCGTCCGCGCGATGATCTCGGGCGCCACCGGCATGGGCGCGGTGCTGCTGGCGGTCGACGCCAACGAGGGCATCAAGCCGCAGACCCTCGAGCACCTCGAGATCGCCCGGTTGATCGGCGTGCGTCGCGGGGTCGTCGCGCTCACCAAGTCCGACCTCGTCGCGCCCGAGCGGCTGGCGGAGCGCGCGGCCGAGGTCGCGGCGGCGGCCGCGCGGGCGGGCCTCGATGCGCCGGCCGTCGTCGCGACCTCGACGCTGACCGGCGCCGGCCTGCCCGCCCTGTCCGAGGCGCTGGCGGCCCTCCTCGACGAGGCTCCGCCGCGGGCCGACGACGGCTTCCCCTACCTGCCGGTGGACCGGGTGTTCTCGCGGGCGGGCTTCGGCACGGTGGTCACCGGCACGCTCCGGCGCGGGCGCCTCTCCGTCGGCGACGCGGTCGCGATCGTGCCGGGCGGCGCCACGGCGACGGTGCGCGGCCTGCAGATCCACGGCCGCGCCGTGACGACGGCCGAGCCCGGTCGCCGGACGGCGGTGGCCCTGCGCGGCGTCGGCCTGTCCGACATCGCCCGGGGGCAGGCACTCGCGCCACCGGACCTCCTGGCGTCGTCGCGCTGGCTCGACGTTTCGCTCATCGCGAGCCCGGGCGGCGACCCGCTTCCCGGAGGCACGGCCCTGCGGCTGCTGTTCGGCACCAGCGAGGTCGGCGCGCGCCTGCGCCTCCTCGACCGCGACGCGCTGGAGCCCGGCGCGACGGCGCCGGCGCAGCTCCACCTCGACGCCGCCGTCACCGTGCCGGCGCGCGAGCCGTTCATCCTGCGCCGCGATTCACCCGCGACCACGGTGGCCGGCGGGCGGGTGCTCGATCCCGACAGCCGCCGCCGCAAACGCCACGACCCCCGCGTGCTCGCCGACCTCGCGGCGCTTGCCGAAGGCGGGCCGGCCGAGGCTCTGGCGATCCGCCTCGCGCAAGCGGGGGCGGCCGGCGCCGCCTTGGGCGACCTCGCCCGCGTCGGCGGCGCGGCGCCCGACCGGGTGCGGGCGCTGCTGCCGTCGCTCGGCGCCCGCGAGGTCGGCGAGCGCATCCTCGGCGGACCGGCCTTCGCGAGCCTTCGCGACGCGATCCTGGCGGTGCTGGACGGGCACCATCGCGACCAGCCGATGGAGCACGGCCTGCCGGTCGAGCGGATCGTCAGGGCGCTCGGACTCGCCGAGCCGGTGGCCGCCGCGGCGCTGCGCGACCTCGTCGCCACCGGCGACGTCGCATCAGGGGGCACTCAGGGCGCCGCCCTCTTCCGCCGCGCAGGGTTCAACCCGGCCCGCAACGAGAGCGAGGTCGCCCGGCGCCTCGAGGCCCTGTTCCGCCAAGCCGGCCTCACGCCGCCCGACGAGGCGGAGGCGGTCGGGCGCGACGTGCGCCGCCGCGAGGCGCTGACCTACCTCGTCGGCGCCGGCACGGTGATCCGCGCCGTCGACCGGGTGCAGCGCCGCGCCGTGCTGTTCCACAAGGCGGCGGTGGAGGAGGCGCGGGCCAAGCTCCGCGCCACCTTCCCCGAGGCGACCGGCCCCGAATCCGGCTTCCTCGCCCGCGAGGCCGGAGCGGCGCTCGGGATCTCGCGAAAGTTCTCGATCCCGCTGCTGGAGCACCTCGACGCCACCGGCTTCACCCGCCGGGCCGGCGACCGGCGGGTGATCGTCGGGTAGGCCCTCGCCGGGGCTTGGCCGTCTCGGCGGGCGATCGGAAGAGGCCGCGCCGCGGCGGGTCCGGCGATCGCGTCGGCGAGGGAGGCGGTGTCCTGGGCGATGCCGGAGGAGCGGCTCGAGCCCCGGTCCAGAGCAGGAGCATGCCGACGACGGAGAGGCCGTCCACGGCAGCGACGCGGTGCTGGTGCATCGGCCGCCGCGCGGTCGAGGCCGGTTCCGCCGGACTGCTCCGCGAGCCGCCGGTGCGGCGTCGCGTGCCGGAACTCGCATGCCCCGGCTGCCATTCCGCTCCTATCCCGAGGCCGCGCGACCGCGCGCCGCCTGCCGCTCACGCTTCTCCGGATAGACCTTCATGCAGCTTCTTCGACGCGACCTCGCCGCGGCCGCCATCCTCCTCCTCGGGACCGTCTCCGGCCATGCCCAAGGCAAGCCCCTTACCCAAGGCAAGCCCCTGCCCGCGCCGTCGAGCTCCGTGATGCCGCCGGTCGAGCTGACGATCACCGCCGAGAACGGCAAGCCGGTCTGCGCCCCGGCGGAGCTGCGCCTGCCCGCTAACACCGACGTCGCCCTGCACGTGGTCAGCCACGCCGACACGCCGGTGACGATCACCGCGGACGGCCTGTTCGAGAACGGCCACGTGCTCCACGCCGACGGCGACCTCGTGCACGTCGCCAGCGAGAAGGGCTACCTGGTCAAGCGCGACGGCCAGGGCACCCTGCGCGTGCGGACGCTCGAGGCCGGAAACCACGACTTCGCCTGCACCAGCACCGCCAACAAGAACGCGCCGTTCGTGGGCAAGCTCGTGCTCACGTCGCCGGCGAACTGACCGAGTCGGGCGGCAGGGCGCGGGCGGGCGGAGACGGCATCACCGGAATTCAGCCTTAATTTTGCGTTACGAATTCAATCGGAATTCAACAGGTGTTGCAGACGGGACCTTTCGATCGGTCCCGTAGGATCGTATTCGATCCCTGCTAGCCCGAACGCTCCGATGGTGCCCGTGCCGAACACCGTGTCCGCCCGCCGCGTCACGAAACCCCTGCGGGGCTTGATTCGCGGCGTCGCGCTGCTCACCGGGCTGTTCGTCCTGCCGAGCGCGGTGCTCGCCTACGCCGACCTCCTCCCGGCTCCGTTCGATTTCGGCTTCCACGACGCGGGCGCCGAGATCGACCTGCCGCACGTCGCCCGGCAGATCGCCATCGGCGCGCCGCTGCGCATCGTCGCCTTCGGCTCGTCCTCCACCGAGGGCATCGGCGCCAGCACGCCGGCCAACGCCTACCCCGCCCGCCTGCAGGCGGACCTGCGCGCCGCCCTGCCGAGCGTCGCCGCCAGCATCACGGTGCTGAACCGCGGCATCGGCGGCGAGCACGTCGACGACATGCTGCGCCGCCTCGACCGCGACGTGATCGCCGCCGAGCCGCAGCTCGTGATCTGGCAGACCGGCAGCAACGACCCCCTGCGCGGCGTATCCATCGAGCATTTCCGCGAGGCGACGGTGAGCGCCGTGCGCCGCATGCAGGAGGCCGGCATCGACGTGGTTCTGATGGAGCCGCAATGGTGCCCGAAGCTCGACGCAACCCCCGGCTCAGACCGCTTCCGCGACGCCGTGCGCGAGATCGGCGACGAACTCGACGTGCCGGTGATCCGCCGCGCCGACCTGATGCGCGGCTGGATCCGCGACGGCAAGCTGACCCACAACCAGCTCTTCTCCGCCGACGGCCTCCACATGGCCGACCGCGGCTACGCGATGCTCGCCAAGGCGGCAGCCGCCGCGATCATCGAGGATGCCGGCCGCGTCCAGGTCACCGAGGCGGTCGCCGAGTAAGGGCGGAGCTTCAGCGCTTCGGGTCGCCGCCCGGCCTGCCGACCCGATCCCATTGCGCCTTCGCCTCGGCCGCCGGCTTCGTCAGCAGCACCTTTCCGTCCACCGTGCCGATCCACGCGATCGGGATGACGTGAGGCCGCCCGCCGGCATCCCGGTCGGTCCCGGCCAGGACGATGGTCCCGTCCTCGACCGTGTCGACCGTGCCCACATGCGCCCCGTCCGCGCCGACCACCTCCATGTGCGCGGTGACGCGGGCGGCTCCCGCCACCGGCGTGGTCTGCGCGAAGGCCGCGGGCGCGAGCAGGATCGCCGCGGCACAAGCCAAGGCTCGGCAGGCGGCGCCTCGGCAGGCGGCGGCTCGGCGAGGGGAGGCCTGGAAACGGTCCCGCATGGGCGATCTCCTTCGATGCGTCGCGGTCGGAGTCCCTCCCAACCGCCCGCGCCCCGGCGCGTTTCCCCGTTTCCGCGCCGGCCGCGGCAGCCCCTGGCTCGCGGCTTGCCCGTGGGCCTTCGTGTCGAGGGCCGTTCCCGGCTAAAGCCCTTGGCGAGTGCCCGGACACGGGTTTCGTCGCCGAAGCCTGTCATGAGGCGCGGCGACCGGCAGGACGCCGCAGGAACGAGGTGGGAATGGACGGGCCGGAACGTATCGCGATCCTCGGCGTGCCGACCGAGGTCGGCACCAGCGAGCCCGGCTCCGTGATGGGCCCGGCCGCCCTGCGCACCGCCGGCCTCGTCCGCACCCTGCGCGACCTCGGCCACGCGGTGGCCGACCACGGCGACGTGGTGCCCGACGGGCCGGCCGACGCCGTCGGCAGGCCGGCCGTCGCCGCCTGGACCCGCGCGCTCGCCCGGCGGGTCGAGGCCGCGCTCTATGCGGGCGACTTGCCCGTGGTCCTCGGCGGCGACCACAGCCTGTCGCTCGGGACCGTGGAGGGGGCGATGCGCCACTGCGCGCGGACCGGCCGGCCGCTCTTCGTGCTCTGGCTCGACGCGCATGCCGACTTCAACACCCCCGAGACCTCGCCGTCGGGGAATCTGCACGGCATGCCCCTGGCGGCGCTCTGCGGCGAGCCCGGCTTGTCCGACCTGTTCGCCGACCCCGGCCGCCCCGCCCTCGACCCGACCCGCGTCCACCTGTTCGGCCTGCGCTCGATCGATGCCGGCGAGCGGGCGCTCGTGGCCGCGCGGAACGTCGAGGTCACCGACATGCGCCACATCGACGAGTTCGGCGTGGTGGCGCCGCTCCGGCGCAGCTTGGAGCGGGTCGCGGCGGCCTCGGGCCACCTGCATGTCAGCTTCGACATCGACTTCCTCGATCCCGGCCTCGCGCCGGCCGTCGGCACCACGGTGCCCGGCGGGGCGACGTTCCGCGAGGCGCACTTGATCATGGAAATGCTCCACGATTCCGGCCTCGTCGGCTCGCTCGACGTGGTCGAGCTCAACCCGTTCCTGGACGAGCGCGGCCGCAGCGCCCGCGTGCTGGTGGAACTGGTCGCCAGCCTGTTCGGCCGCCGCATCCTCGACCGCCCGACCCCGCCGATCGCCGCGGTGCCGGCGCCCGCGACGCGCGGATGAGCGAGGGCCAGGCCCGACCCGACCCTGCGGGCGCCGTCGCGCCGGGCGCCGCCAGCCCGCCCTTGCGCCAGCGCTCGGTCGGCCGGGTGATGCTGCGCGTCGCGGCCGACGGGGTGGGGACGGCGACGCGGATCGCGGACCTCGCCGAATCCGGCCCCTCGCGCCTGCGCTTCCCGCGCGCGCATGGCGGCACCCCCGAGGCGATCCTGGTCAACACCGCCGGCGGCATCGCCTGCGGCGACGACTTCGCGGTCGCGGTCGCGCTGGAGGCCGGCGCCGACCTCGTCATGACCACGACCGCTGCGGAGAAGGTCTACCGCTCGGACGGGCCGGTGAGCGGAATCGCGAACCGCGTCGACCTCGGCCCGGGCGCCCGGCTCGCCTGGCTGCCGCAGGAGACGATCCTGTTCGACCGCGCCCGCCTGCGGCGCCGCTTCGAGGCCGACCTCGCGCCCGATGCCGGGCTGCTGGTGTTCGAGGCCGTGGCCTTCGGCCGCGCCGCCCGCGGCGAGCGGGTGGAGGCGGGGCTGTTCGAGGACGTCTGGCGCATCCGGCGGGCCGGGCGCCTCGTCTACGCCGACAGCCTCCGCCTCGACGGCCCGATCGCCGCCCGCCTCGCGCGGCCCGCGATCGGCGGCGCCGCCGGGGCCTGCGCCACGTTGCTCGACCTTTCCCCCGGGGCGGAGGCGCGCCTGGACGAGGTCCGCGGCCTGCTGGCGGAAGGCGGCGCGAACGACGGCGCCGGCGTCGAGGCCGGCGCGAGCGCCTGGAACGGCCACCTCGCGATCCGGCTGCTCGCCGCCGACCTCGGGCCGCTGCGCGCCCTCGCCGCCCGCCTGCTCGTGCGCTACCGCGGCGTCCCGCTGCCGCGGGTGTGGCAGGCCTGAGGTTCGCGAGCTGTCGATCGCCAGCGATCGAGGGCGTCAGAAACCAAGGCCAGGGCTTTCGAGCGATTGCCCTGAGATACCGCCTCGCGGGCGTTGCTCAGCGCCCGCCTCGTCTGCTAGAGACCCCTCACCCCGCGCCGGCCGCCCGGCACGGGATCTTGCGGGCGCCCCGTTTCGACGGCGGCGCCGGAGCGACGAGGCCTCGTGGCGGAGTGGTTACGCAGAGGACTGCAAATCCTTGCACCCCGGTTCGATTCCGGGCGAGGCCTCCATCGCACGTCCCCGCGACCGTCGTTTCCCGATCGATCCTTCCCTTCGCGATCCACCGCCTGCGCCATGCGTCTCGCGCGCCGCGAGCGGCTGTCCGCCCGCGTTCCGCGGTCTGGCGCCCTCCCCGGCACGGACCCGTGTGGCCCGGGCGCAACGCCGCCGCCGTGGGTTCCCCCGAGCCGCCCTGCGCGCCGCCCGCGAAATGCGAAACATCCGCCCGAGGCCCTTGCGCCCCGCAACGGCGCTGTGTAGAGCACCCCCCGTGATCCCCGATAGCTCAGTTGGTAGAGCAGGCGACTGTTAATCGCCTTGTCGCAGGTTCGAGTCCTGCTCGGGGAGCCATCACCCTTTCAAGTCCTTCCCCTGATCGATCTCGCCGCCTTGCGCTGCCCTACGGCGGCCGGGCGTTGCTGCGCTGGCGCGCCAGCGATCCCCCATCTGGTGGATGACGGCCGGTCCTGATCGGTTCAGGCAGGAGACCCGAGATCACCTTGGCCCGGCCGGAGACATCCGCGCCGGGCTTTCTTGTGATCGCGTCGTCGCGATGGATCGGACCGTCGGCGTAGCCGCCGCGTCGGACGCGACCACGCTTCCACATCCGCGCGTCCTCAGCTTCGTGGGTCGGCCGCCCGCCTCAGGGCGGAGGCGCCGGCGCCGGTCCGGTTCTGGGCCTCGTCCATCACGTCGCCGATCCTGTCGCCGACCGCGATCACGATGGCCGTCGAGGCGGCGCCCTCCGCCGTCTCGGAGTGGAAGCGGCCGAGGGTGTCGGTGAGGCGCTGCTCGATGGTGCCGAGCACGGTGCGGGCGGCCTCGGCGTTCGCGCGCATCATCACGCCGGCGAGGTCGCAATAGGCCTCCCGCAGCAGGTGGAACGCCAACCTGTCGACGGCCTGTGCGTCCTCCGGACTTAGATCCCGCATCTCGCATCCCGTCGGCCCGCCTTCGGCGCGGGCATCGTCTCGAACATGCGCGTCGGGAACGCGACGTACGGCCTTTGGGGGGCCGGCTGCCGCGCCCGACTTCGCCGCCCCCGATCGGTACGCCAGCGGGCCTAGGAAGGGAATGCGGCGGCGCCTTCGCGGCGGAGTTCCACCGACAGGGCGTCGGAGGCGAGGTTCTTGGACTTCGCCTCGATCTCGAAATCGGCCCACGCCAGGTGGCGCGCGACCAGGGCGTTGAGGGCGCGGTTCCACATCATGTCGGAATGGGCGGCGAGGTCGCGCCAGGAATGGCCGGCCTCGTTGAGCACCACGAAGTCGGGCAGCGCGTCGGGATCGTGCTCCGGCAGCACCGTCTCGCGCGAGACGCTGACATGCGCCACCGGCCGCACCCCGCGCCAGGACTCGCGCACCCGCGCGACGCGCGGGTCCTCCGGCGCGATGTACTCGCCCCGGCTCTCGACCCAGTGATGATGCAGGTCGAGCACCACCGGCACGCTGTCGGCGAGCGCCAGCACCGCATCGAGCCCGAAGGCGTTCTCGTCGTTCTCGACGGTGATGAGGTCGCGCGCCGTCTGCGACAGGCGCGGCAGCGCGGCGCGGAAGCCCTCGGTGCCGGGATCGCGTGCGCCGACATGGATGTTGATGTGCGCGCCGTGCGGGTGCCAGCCGTCGCCGTAGCCCAGCAGCGCCATCAGCTCGGCGTGGTACTCGAACTCGGCGATGCCGTTCTCGGACGCCGCCGGGTTGCGCGAGGCGATCACGCAGAACGGGCCGGGATGGAAGCTGAGGCGCACGCTGCCTGCGCGGGCGGCCTCGCCGCAGCGGGCGAGGCCCGCCTCCACGAGGCGGCGCATCTCGGGCTCGGCGTAGATGTCCCGCGCCACGGGGTGGGTGTAGCCCGGCAGGACGTTGCTCGCCATGCGCAGCAGCCGCTCGATCGGCGGGCGCCCGGCGACCCAGGCGATCTGGCGCTCCAGGGCCCCGAGGTTGTGGCGCACCAGGCCCTCGATCTTCGCGCGGCGCGCCGCCGGCGCCAGCGCCGTCAGGGAGGCCATGGTCGCGTTGGTGAGGTTCATCCGAAGCGTCGCCTCGCGGGCGGCCTTCAGGGTCTTGAAGCCGTCCGGGGGCGGCGTGAGCACGAACTTGCAGCAGAAGCCGAAGCGAGGCGCATCATCGATCATGGGTCGAGAACGCCGGGCGCCGGGTTTCGTCACATCCGATCCGCGCATCGCCGCCGGCGGTCGATGCCGCAGGCGCGCGGGCCGGCCACGACGGAGCCGTTTCGCACGGTGCGGCGTTCCTTGCCGTGGACCTCGACCGAACGACCATCCTCGAGCCGCCCAAGATCCTCTCATCTGGAAGCCACGATGCGCGCCGCCCTGCTAGGAGCCCGTCCGAGTAACGAGTTTACGCGGTGGGATGAGGTTGGAAGTGTGGGCAGACGTGGGCGTCGGCTTTGGGCTCAGTGACTGGCCTTGGCCAGCTTGAGGAGGTTGTGGGCGGTGCAGA